>NZ_KB899433.1:0-42500 GCF_000378205.1 Sediminispirochaeta bajacaliforniensis DSM 16054
AGATAGTAGTGAACCATACGTTCACTTTTCCCGAGTGATTCAGCGATTTCTCTGATCTTCTTGCCCTGTCGTTTCAACATCTGTGCTTCATGCATCAGTAACTCCAGCATTGTAGGGCGTACTCCTTGTTTTCATGATTGTTTGGCTACAACCATTACAAGGCAGTACTGCCCTTTTTTCAAGCCGGAGTCTGCAATTTACCTCCGGTGTTTTCCTGCAATTTACCTCCGGTGGCGACAACGAATCACAGGAATTAAGTTAGTTGTTTAAAAGTTCTTATCCAATATCAGGATCATCAAAATAATCCATCCCATGAATCGGAATGATACCTAGAATTTGTTCTCTAGACCTTCTCGCCTCTTCCACATTTCCGTTAACAATACTTTCATACATCTGCTCATGAGTGTCTGAAGTAAGAACGGTGTTTAATCCAGCTGCGCGTCGACGATGGGCTCGCGTTGATATAAGTTGCATGATATGGTCTCTGATAAGTTGCTGCACCATGTAATAGATGTCTATATACAGGCGATTGTGACTTAATTTAATAATCCCATAGTGAAATGCAAAATCTGCTTCGACTAACTGCTCCAGATATTGACGATTATCTATATCCTGAAAAAAAACAGCTGATTTTTCATAGTATTCGTCAAGCAACTCTCGTAAATGTGCCTTCTCTTCATCAGTAGCTTTTATGATAGCCAAGGATTGGCATTCACCTTCTAAAAGATTACGAAGTTGTTCCACATCCTTACGACGTTCTTTTTCGCTATAGACCGCCGCTATTTCACGTAAGATAGGTTTCAAAGAGAAATCTTTAACAAACGATCCTTCGCCTACTCGTGTCTCGATCAAACCCAATGTACTGAGCTTTTGCAGTGCCATGCGTACACTAAGCCTATTAACACCGAATGATTGTGCAAATTCACTCTCTGATGGTAACTTGTCACCAGTCTCCCACACATGATCAAACATGTCATGTTTGATAGCATCGCACACTTGATCAACAACCGAGACCCGACTAATTCTAGACTTACTATTTACTTTATCCATATATAGTTAAGAGACCTTTTCACTTCTGTTGAATACCAGTATTGAAGAAGCATATTTGATAAGATGTATGTTATACTCTATCAGTTTATTTGTCAATTTTCAGGAATTGCATCAGCAGTTTTCAATGTAGCAAAAAATACCTGCTTAGATCAATCAGGATACACATCTTCTGTATGGAGAATGCTTCACAGAAATGAAAGAACCCTTGAGGCAATTGCCGGAGGCGACACAGTTGCAAAGGTAACGGGTTTTCCGAGAGAATGTATTTATCATTTTAATTTCTTTTTTTCACAGAGTCTCTTATTATTAACTCAGATTCCAGACGGGTGTCCAAATCAGTTATTTCTTTGTTTTTTATCAAACGTAGCAACTTCTGAATGGCTAATTGTCCTTTTTCCCTAACATCTTGTCGCATGGTGGTCAATGCAGGACTGGTCATTTTGGCGTATAGGTTATCATCGAATCCGACTAAAGAGATATCTTCAGGAATTTTAACACCCTTTTGGGTTAAGAATTTCACGGCATCAGCGGCATAATAGTCGGATGCAAAAATAAGGCCGTCCACGTTTCTAAGTTTTCCAGAATATGCTGATATTGCAGGTGACGCTCTGATTGATTTCGAGATATAGGAAAAAAGTATTCATCCTTCCAAGGGATTCCCTGTTCCTCCCGCACGGCCTGAAAACCCTTCAATCTCATAAGGTCAACTCCCGTGGGAGTTACATTATCAGCCAAAAAAAGGATATGTCTGTGTCCTGATTGGATTAGATATTCCGTCATTTTTCGACCTCCAGAATAATCATTCAACCCTACATTATGGTAAGTCGTTTTGTCGTCGTTGAAGTAACTATCAATAAAAACAATAGGGGTATCAGTCCTGTTCTTTAATTCTTTACTTCCTTCAGCCTGCAGTCCTATTATGACTAATCCATCAATTTTCCAGCTTTGTGCCAGACGTAAAACCTCTTCAGCTTTTTCTGATACATAGAACATCATAAAATAGTTATTAACACGTATTTCTTTTTCCAAAGTACCTATGATCATTCCCTCAAAGGGGTCTTGAAGTACATTTTCGTTGTCTCTTTCCGTATAATTCAGAATTACTCCTATCATTTGAGAATTTTTATGCGCCAGTATCAATGCTCCCATATTAGTGGAATGATGCGCATCTTCTATGACCTGTTGTACTTTCTTTCTTGTCCCTTCTACCATTTTGGAAGTACGTCCGTGGAGTACATTAGAAACAGTAGTGGGGCTCTGATGTGCTTTCTTTAATATGAAGGTGTTACGTAACACCTGGCACCATAACCCCAGCCAAAAATATATCAAGAGAAATCAAATGAAAATCGATATCACGAATTCTCGTTCAGAATAGCAACGATACGTTACTTCCTAATCTTACTTTTTATGCGTTTTATTGGTTTTAGAATCTTCTCTCTATGTTCGTTTAATCTTTTGTTCAGCAATAAATCACTTTCACCATTAAAGGGTAATAAGAAATGAGTCCTGTTCTTGATGCCTTGTTCGAAGCGGTCGCGTAGTTCAATTTTAAATTTCTCATACTCTACGTGCCACTTCTGTCCGCTGTCAATGACAGACATCTTAATTCGATTTGCAAGGTTGAATGATACAACTACATCAACATTGAAAACGCCAAAAAAGATTCCTACAAAGAAGACTAAATCATAACGAAATAGTAAAGAAATGAGATTTTCTTTTAGCATAGGATAGATAAGATAATAAAAAGCTACTCCTATAAGAGTCCAGAGAAGGGTGTAAAATGGACAAACAAGCCCCATTATGTTTAGTTTATTTTGTCGGTAATCCCACAATCGTATTTTAAAGAAATTTATAAAGAAGAGTCCTGTAAAAAACTCAAGTGCAGTAAGCGAAACGATAAAAATGGGAATCAGACATACAATGGTTATCTTCAAAGAAGATAGGAAATAGAGAACAATTGTACCAAAACCATATAAAGGAAGCCATGGCCCGTTAAGAAAACCTGGGTTTATCCATCTTTTGGCCAAACCGAAATATCTTCGCCACAAAAGTTCTATACACCAACCGAAAATTGTTCCGCACATAAATAAGAATGTCATCTTTATTATCAATTCCATAGGTTACTTTATCCTTCGAAATGGGAAAAGTAAATAATAGGATTTTATGCACTTGCTGTGTAGTGATTTGATCACTGGACGTGGCCATCGAAACGTTATCGGTGGATAAGCTTGTGGTCACACATGTGGTCACATAAACCCGAAAAAAAATCCCATAAAGAATAATTCTTTATGGGATAAATAATTATTTCGGGCTGGGCGGATTTGAACCGCCGACCCCATGTCCCCCAGACATGTACGCTAAACCCCTGCGCTACAGCCCGATATAGCGCGACAAAAATACCACATGGCAGATTTTATGTCAAGGAGCGTCATTTTTCACCTCATTCTCCTTTTGTGATACCTATTTCTATATACAGCATAGGAAAAGCGAGTGATATACCACCAATATTCGGAACAGTAAGAAAAAGTCAAAAACTGGCAGATATCTGATAGAATATATAATATATGCGAAAAGAGGTGAAATGTTGCAGTACAGAAACTTTCCATCAGGCGATGAGCGCTATCCGATTTTGGGATTCGGCTGCATGCGGTTTCCGACGCTCACCGAAGGTTCCGGAATCGATAGGCAACGGGCTGAAGAGATGCTTGATTATGCACTTGAGAAGGGTGTCAACTATTTTGACACTGCCTGGCCCTACCACGACGGAGAAAGCGAACCCTTTCTGGGGCGTTTTCTGGAAGAGCGAAAGGCTCGCAATCGGGTTAACATAGCTACGAAGCTACCCAGCTGGCTTATCCGCAGAAAAGAAGATCCTATGTCTTTTTTCCTGCAACAGCTTGAGCGCCTCCGTACCGACCATGTTGATCACTATTTGCTTCATTCGTTGAATTCTCATACTTGGAATCATCTAATCAAATTGGGGATCTTTGATTTTCTCGATGAGATCCAGGGGAGAGGTCACGCAAAGATGGTCGGATTTTCCTTTCACGACGAATATCCCCTTTTTCGGGAAATTCTGGAAAGCTATCCCTGGGATTTTTGCCAGATTCAGTACAATTTTCTTGATACCAATTATCAGGCTGGATTGCGGGGCCTGAAACTTGCTGCTTCAAAGGATATTGGTGTCGTTGTCAGCGAACCTCTGCGGGGAGGATGCATCACACGGCAGGTTCCTCCGGAGATCATGGCGATCTGGAACGAAGGAGCTGCCTATTCTCCTGCGGAATGGGCTCTGCGGTATGTCTGGGATGATAGTAGGATCCAGGTGGTTCTCAGCGGTATGCGGACGCTGGAAGAAGTCGAAGAAAATGTCCGTATAGCCTCGACAGTTCGTACCGGCTCCTTGGGGGAAGAGGATTTTGAGCGCTATATTCGCGTATCCAGATTTTATGAACAGCGGCAAAAGGCTCTTTGTTCCGGGTGTCGCTATTGTATGCCCTGTGCACAGGGGGTAGCCATTCCCGAGATTCTTCGATACCTCAACGAAGCATGTATGTTTCGAAATCCGGAAGGCGCCGCCGATTTATATCACAGAACCATCAGGGAAGGAAAAGGAGCCCAGCTTTGCATATCCTGCAAGGTATGTGAGCGATCCTGTCCCCAGCATCTGCCCATAGCGGATCTCATGCAGGAGGCAGTGGAGGTTCTGGGATGACCCCGTTTAGTGAGCGGATTATCGATGCCATTCGTTCGATACCCGTTGGCACAGTGGCCTCGTATTCGGGTGTCGCTCTTTGGGCCGGAGGACCTCCAGGAGCGGCTCGTCAGGTTGCTCGTCTTCTTCACTCTTCTTCATCCTCCAGGCACCTGCCCTGGTATCGGGTGATCGGGGCCGATGGCACGATTAGATTGCCGGAGGGGGGCGGGCGAGAAGAACAGGCGGCCTTGCTGGCCGGAGAAGGGGTGGAGGTCTCAAGCTCCTGGCGTGTCGATTTCCTACAATTTGGTGTTGACGCCCCGGTTCCCGGCCTTTGGCAGCCTGTATCCCAATAGACGATTTTCGTAAATTTCGATACTATCATGCTTCATGGATCTTAAGAACGGAATACGAAATTGGTCGACGGCTGATGCCGCCGAAATGTACGGAATCGACAATTGGGGTCACGGATTCTTTGATCTCTCGGAAAAGGGAGAGGTGCGTGTTAAACTGCCCTGGGGCGGTGGTGAAAAGCGTGTCAGCCTGCTTGATATCGTGGACGGCATTGAGGCTCGTGGCTATGGCTTGCCCGTTCTCCTTCGTTTTCCCGATATTCTGGGCGAGCGGATCCGTATCCTCAACGAATCATTTGCCAAAACCATGAAGCAATACGAGTATCGTGGTACCTACCGTGGTGTCTTCCCCATCAAGGTGAACCAGCAGCAACAGGTAATCGAAGAAGTTGTTCGTTTCGGCCAAGCGTATCATCACGGCCTTGAGGCGGGCAGTAAGCCGGAGCTTCTCATTGCCCTGGGAATGGTTCGGGATCCTGAAACCCCCATCATCTGTAATGGGTATAAAGACGAAGAGTTTGTCGACCTTGCCCTCTACGGGGTAAAAATGGGGCTCCAGGTGATTCTCGTGATTGAACAGCCCGGGGAGATATCCACCATTATCCGACGTTCGAAAAAACTCGGGATTGAACCGACCTTGGGGCTGCGGGTCAAGCTTTCCTCCACGGTCGGAGGAAAATGGGCTGAGTCGGCCGGTGATCATTCGGTGTTCGGCCTCACCGCGGGCCAGTTGGTCGACGCGGTTGAGGAACTATCCCGGGCGGATATGCTTGGCACCCTGCGGCTGCTTCATTATCACCTCGGAAGTCAAATACCCAATATTCGCGACATCAGAAGTGCTGTTCATGAAGCAAGCCGCTATTACACCGCTTTGGTACATGAGGGTGCTCCCATGGGCTACCTGGATATCGGCGGCGGATTAGGGGTCGATTACGACGGTTCTCGAACCACCTTTGTAAGTAGTAAAAACTACAGCCTTGATGAGTACTGTTCCGATGTTGTGGATGTCATCAAAATGGTCATGGATGAGGCCGGTGTCGACCATCCGACGGTCGTTACCGAATCGGGGAGGGCGACCGTTGCCTACTATTCGGTCCTGCTTTTCAATATTCTCGATGTCAATAGCCTCCACGACAAAGCATTGCCCGATGCCATTCCGGAAGAGGCCCCGGAGGCTTTGACAAACATGCTTGAGGCCTATAAGGGGATCAGCATCAAGAACCTTCAGGAGAGCTACCATGATATCATCTATTATCGTGATGAATTGCGTAATCTTTTCATGGTGGGCAATGCGAGCCTGAGGGACAGAAGTGTCGGTGACTCAATTTTCTGGCTCGCCCTGGACCGGATTGTCCAGTTGAGCAGAAAGATGCGTTTTGTCCCCGATGAGCTTCAGAAGGTGGAATCGATGCTGGCTGATATCTATTACGGCAATTTCAGCCTCTTTCAAAGCGTTCCCGATAATTGGGCCATTGATCAGCTTTTTCCCATTATGCCGATTCATCGACTCAATGAAGAACCTGATCGCCGGGGGGTCCTTGCCGACATCACCTGCGACTGCGACGGAAAGATCGATCACTTCATTGATCTCTACGGTATGCAGGAGTATCTGCCGTTGCACAGCTTTTCCCCTGATTCCCGATATGTCATAGGAACCTTTCTCGTTGGGGCCTATCAGGAGACCCTTGGCGATCTCCATAACCTTTTTGGCGACACGAACATTGTGAGCGTGGCCTTGGACGAAGAGGGGGAAATTGCCTGTACCCGTGAGGTCGAAGGTGATTCGGTCTCGGATGTGCTTAGCTATGTAGAATATGATCCCAAGCGTTTGATCGAGGGGTTTCGTCGTCTTGCCGAAGATGCGGTCCGCAAGAAATCGATCACCCCTTACGACCGAAAAGAGATCATGAAGGCCTACATCGACGGCATGCAGGGCTATACATATTACGAAGTATAAGCCCGCTTGAAGCTATCGGAGGAACATGCAATACTTTTAGAAAATGGTACAAGAGCTTGCTTCTTCCGAAAAACGTGACGCCAGAAAATATCTGACCTGCTTTGAAGGTACTAACGCTGCTTCCTACATTCTCATCAGCGGACAGATGATTATTCTCCTTGCGCTCAGGCTGGGGGCTGACAATTTTTTCGTCGGCCTCGTCAGTTCTTTTCAATATATTGCCTTCTTCTTTATGCTGATAGGTCGGGCGGTGGTTGGACACATGGGCCTAAGGAAGATGATGTTCAGATTCTGGATACTTCGCAGCCTTTTACTTGTTCCTGTCCTTTTTGCTCCCTTTTTTGCCGCTGCAGGACATAAAGAGATTGGCCTTCTTCTTATTGCCCTTGCGCTTTTAGGATTTCATATTTTTCGTGGCATTGCGATCATCGGATTCAATCCCATTCTGGGGATGGTGACGGAGCAGCGAACCATGGGTTCGTTTCTGAGCCGTCTTCAGATTGTCAACCAGACCGCGACTCTTGTTTTTTCGCTGATTGTCGCCCTCAGCATAGGAAAAAGTGCTCCGTTATGGCGTTATGCCTTCTTTATCGGGCTTGGCATAGCACTCGGGCTTTTGGCTGGTGCTATCATTACCAAGTTCCCTGATCCCGTCCTAACAGGCGGAGAAAAGGACGATGGCTTTTGGGTCGGCATTCGAACGGCATTGAAGCGCAGTGATTTTCGTCGCTTCATTATCCACTTTTTTCTCCTGTCGCTTGTCACCGGCATGGCCGTTCCCTTCATCATCGTCTATGCAAAAGAGGTGTACCTGAGAAGTGATCAAACGGTGATGCTGCTTACCGTCGTGGGAGGATTGGGTGCCATCGCTATGGGGCTCCTTTCCCGACTTCTCCTGGATCGTATTGGAGCAAAACCGCTTTATATGCTCTATACCATGCTTTTTACCGTTTCGCTTGTTCCATTGGTAATTGCTCCGGACCTCGACGGAGGAATGATCTTTTTTCTCCTTGCCGTCGTTTTCTTTTTCTACTATGCAGGGCAGCTCGGCGGTCAGGTCGCAAGTAAAAACTATTTTTACGCCATTACCGATAAAACCGAACATCTGAACCTCGGGATTGTCTATCAGATGATGATGGGAGTGGGGAATGCTGTCGGAGCCCTGACAGGAGGAGCCCTGCTCGGCCGTTTATTGGCCCTTCCGACGTTTACCCCGGTAGATGCTTACCGAATCTATTTTGGTGCTTTACTTTTTTTCTTTCTGGTAATGATGGCGACGGCTCTTTTTATCAAGGATGCGGGACGCTATACGGTGGGAAACGCTCTTTCCATAATTTTCAGTCCCCGTGACCTTCGGGCCGTCGTTCTTCTTGATAAGCTCGACCGGTCGGAAGATGTCCAGCAGGAAATGAAGGTTTTGGACGATATTGCCGAGGTCGGAAGTCCCGTTGCCGTTGATGAGTTACTCGGTAAACTGAAAAGTCCCCGGTTCTATGTAAGGGCAAGGGCCCTCAGGGCTTTGGAAGCCGTGCCAGTGAATCAGGAAATTACCAAGGTGTTGATCCGGGAGGTAAAAAAGCGAACCTATACGACCGCACATATTGCGGCAAGAATCATCGGCCGAAAGCGACTGAAGGACGGAGAAGCTGTTCTTATCTCTGCTTTACGCTCCCCCGATTATCTGCTGAAAGCGAATGCCATGATAGCCCTGGCCAGAATCGGCGGAAGCGATAAGCGGTCTCTCATCGAAGGAACCCTTGAGCGCAGTCATAACCCGATGGTCATTATGCATGGTGCAGTCGCTCTTCAGCTGCTCGGCGACATAGCAGCGTTGCCCGCCTTGGCGGGGCTCCTGAAGCGAAAGGATCCTCCTTCCTTTTTGCGGGATGAGATCATCCTTTCCATGGCTGCTCTTCTTTCCATGGAACGCTGGTTTTACCCCCTCTACTCCCTTTTTCAGGCGAAAAGAATGGATGGTGTCGATGAGCTACTCGATCGCTTCAATTCGGGGCTTGGAAAAGAACAAAAGGATGAATTTGCCGATCTGCATCTGGCTTGCTCGCTTATCCTGAAACAGCCGGAGCGTTTTTCGGAAACACTGATCCCGGTTTTCAAGAGGCTTCCTTTGCCTCATGGGCTTGAATCCGAACTCTTGGTACAGCTTGCTTCCGATCCCGAGCTCCTGCGCTTTGAACGGCTTCGTTTTTTCCTTGCGGCGATGTCGGTTCGATTTCTGCTCGGCGGCGGAAGCGACCATAAAAAGCGCTCACGAAAACATGGCAAGCGACTCTATCGACGAAAGGATGATCCTATCGATCTGTGAATAATATCACTCTTTCATTTTACTGCCGCGCGAACATAAGCGCTGCCACTATACCAAGAGCGATTCCTGCGACCGCCTGCGGGTAGGTATGTCCAAGAAGGGTTTTCAGCTTTTGGGGTTGATAGCCGTGTTCGATAAGGTCCGCCAGCTCGTTGCTCATTTCGTTGATGATTTCCGCGTGCTTTCCTGCCGCCTGCCTAATGCCTGTCGAATCGTAGATTACCACAACGGCAAGAACCGCAGAGATGGTAAAAAAGGGGCTTCCAAAGCCCTTGGTCAAACCCATGGAGACCGCAAGACAGGAGACAGCAGCGGAATGGCTCGATGGCATCCCCCCGGTTTCTCCCATTCGCCTGAGATCGAGCTTTTTCTCTATCAACAATTCTATAAGGACTTTCAGAGCCTGTGCCGTCATGGTGACGGCAAGGGTAAGCCATAAAATTCTATTTTGAAGAAGTGCTTCCATTGCGACTATTGTTATCCCCTTTTGCCGAAACGGTCAAACAGCCGGGGCTGCTTTTGTATCTGTTTTTGGTCGTCTGCCTTACTTTCATCACGTTGAGGAACTTTCGCAATTAATTTCTCTTTTTCTTTTAATTCCTTCAAGCGACGCTTCTCCTTTGTCTTTCTCGATTTCCTCATACTCTCGCCGAGATAAAAGAAAAAAGAGAATAGTACTCCCACAACAATGCTGATGAGGATGACCGCGACAGAGGAAACCCCTTGTGTGACATGTCCGAAAAGATTGACATCGGTGGTATATGGGACATTGAGAGCCACAAAAACGGCTAAAACGATGAGTAACAAGATATCTATGATCAGAGAAATCATCTTTTTTCGCCCCTTTTCTTCATTTTTGCTGCATACTCCTCGATGCCTTGCATCGGGGGCCGTTCTTCTTCGATGATGTTGAACTCGATCGATTCGAATTGATCCTCTTTAACCTGAAACTGTCTGAGCACCGTTTCAAGCTCAAGGTCGTCACCGATGATATTCAAGCTCTGAAGTCTATTAAAGAAGGTTTGCAGGATACCAAACGACATTTTCCCAAGGCTCCTGGTATCCTGATTCCGATGGACCCGTTGGTCGAGGTCTGTTTGTGCAAAGGCCTCCATTCCCAAAAGCTGATAGATATCGATGAGGTGGCTGGTTTCAACTCCGTAGCCGATGGGAAACGGAATCTGCTCAAGGACCGCTCGCCTCACGGCATATTCGCCCGACAAGGGCTGTATAATTGCCGATAATTCAGGAAAAAAGAGGCTGAAAAGTGGCCGTACAAGAATCTCGGTCACTCTTCCCCCTCCTGAAGGACGAACCCCCTGGCTAAAGGCCAGAGGTCTGTCGTAGAAGGCCTTTACATACTGGACTTCGGGCCGATAAACAAGGGGGCCTATCAAACCGTAAGCAAAACGTGGATGTATATTCTTGATATCGGCATCGATATACACAATGATATCTCCTCGAAGCTGGTAGATCGCCTTCCAAAGGTTTTCCCCCTTGCCCCGCTTTGGCTCAAGACGAGGCAGAATATCGGAAGCAAGGTAGGTGTCGGCTCCAAAGGATTTTGCCACCTCGATGGTTTTGTCCGTAGACCCCGAATCGATGATTGCAATTTCGTCGATGAGCGGGTAGTGATTCATCAGCTCCGATCGGAAAAGGACGACCTCTTTGCCAATGGTTTTTTCCTCGTTCAGGGTTGGGATACACAACGAAATGGTGAGCTCCCGGCGCTGCTTCTCTGCGACCAGTGCTGACAGGTCGGAAAAATCGGTATGGTGATAGGTATTCTTTCTGATCCAGTTGTTAAGATTCATTACAGTACCCCCTGTCGATGGCTAGAATCAAGCCGAGGAGCTGGGCTATCCCAGTATAGATTGGTTCGATTTCGATGGACTCATTTCGTTTATTTAGGTTCTCTCCGTCGGTGATCCCGAGGGTGACCGCCGGAATGTTTTTATCGATAAAGGCCGACAATTCCGATGTGCTGGGGCTTATTCTGGGGGTGATTCCCAGACTGTTCATGATGAGCCTGGCATTTTCGGCAAGAGGATGGGAGAAGGAGATACCGCCGGGCTTTCTTTGCCCGAGAAAATGGATATTCACTTCGGAGCCGTTGTGGCTTGATACCTCTTCGGCAATATTCTGGATTTGGGTTTTGAGTTGCTGAACCATCTCTCCCGATTCGCTCCTGATTTCCAGGCGCAATACCGCATCGGTTGCAATGGTATTAAATCCCCTTCCGCTGTTGATGGAACCGAGAACGATACTTGTCTTCGGCCGTTTGGGAAGAGGAATCTCGAGAATCCTGTCTATCAGTTCATTTACCGTTACGATCGAACCAACAGCACCGAAGCGGGTCCAGTCGTACTCTTCAGGAACGCGAAAGGCAATCTCGCAGCGGACCATACCGATGGAAGAATAGCTTATCCGCCCAAGCTTTACTCCTTCCACACACACCCCCGCCGAAATCGGCATATCGGTATTGTCGAGGAAAAAGCGTAATCCCTCGATATTGCCTCGGCCGAGACTTCTGGCCGATCCCATCAGAATTAAATTACTGCTGAGCTTGATGTCGAGCTCCTCCATAAGGGAGGGGAGGGAGACTAATGTTGCGACACCCAGTGCATTGTCGCCGACAGCCGGTCCCACGACACGATTGGGATGAATGGAAATTGTATGATCGATCTTCTCGTCGAAGACCGTATCAAGATGAGCGACTATGAGGATATTTCGATCACCGTTTTCTCCCGGGAGAATGCCCAAACCATTTCCTACCTCATCGGTCGAACAATTGAGGAGCTGATTTTCGGTGAGGCGGTGAACGAAGTAGTCCATTCGTGCCTGTTCCCGGAAGGTCGGAGCCGGAATTTCTCCCAACATCACGAGGTTCGCAAGGACGATATCCCGCAAAGACCTTAGCTTGACCGGATACTCCGAAAGGCCTTCAATGAGATTATTTATCTGTTTTTCCATAGGTATCTCCTTCCATAGTGTACGCGAGAGGAGCTGCTCTTGCAACCATTACCATTAAGGAAGGAGTGCAGCAGCTATATCAGAAATTGCTCCATATAGCTGCCGATATCTTCGCTTTTTATCGGCTTACTGAACAGAAAACCTTGTCCATGCTCACAGTGGAAGGATTCCAACAGTGTTGCCTCTCCTGGGTCCTCTATCCCCTCTGCTATGACCGATTTATCCATGGAATGGCCCAGTTCAACGATGGTTCTCAGAAGTCTGCTCCCCGGATTTTCCCTTTTCATGCCCGTGACATAAGCGCGATCGATTTTCATGGCATCGAAAGGCACATTCCTGAGGAGGTTTACCGAGGAATAACCCTCTCCAAAATCGTCCAAATGTAACCCGACCCCCAGACCTTTTATCTGATTCAAGATCGTTTTTGCCGTATCCATACTTTTGATGATTGCGCTTTCGGTTATCTCTATGATCAGCGTTTCAGGAGATAGCCCGCTTTGCTTAAGGGTCTCTTTTATATCCTCAATGAGTTTTCTGCCGGCGGCAAGGTGGCGGGCAGAGATGTTGATACTCACCGATGGAAGGTTTTGAAAGGAGGAGAGGGACTTGTGCCATTGTGAAAATTCGCTGCATGATCTTTGAAGTACCCACCTATCGATTTCGACGATAAGATCGCTCTCTTCTGCTACGGGAATGAAAGACGCGGGAGGCAAAAGCCCTTTTTCCGGATGATGCCAGCGAATCAAGGCCTCAAAACCTGCAAGGCTTTTTGTGGCAAGGTTAATGATTGGTTGATAGTGGAGCTCGAATTCATCATGTTGCAGGGCATTTCTAAGCCCCCGTTCTATATCCATATGTGCCAGGGCCCCTGCCTGAATATCCTCATTGAAGATTTCGTAGCAGTTCTTTCCCAGCTCTTTTGCCCGGTAAAGGGCAAGATCGGCGTCCCGCAACATCTCCTCGGCGTTGATATATCGTGGATTGGCAATGGTAATGCCGACGCTGGCACTGGTGCTGATCTCGTGTACGCGATTTTCGATACAAATACAAAAGGGGGTTTTCATGCTTTCGATGATACGCTCAGCCGCTGCGATCACCGCTCGACTTTCTCCAATGTCTTCCATCAGGACGACAAATTCATCTCCTCCCATTCTTCCGATGGTATCGACATCCCTGAGGCAATTTCCCAGGCGAACTGCGGTTTCCTGGAGCACCATATCTCCCGAAAGGTGCCCCAGCGAATCATTAATCATCTTAAAGCGATCAAGGTCGATGTATAAAAGGGCGAAAGCGGCACCGTTCCTGTGCATATACTTGCTGAAAACCAGCTGTAAACGCTCTGTAAACATCTCCCTATTCGGCAATCCCGTCAGGCTGTCATGATAGGCTGCGTGGTGAAGCCGTTCCTGGGCCTGGCGTCTGGAAGCAATTTCACTTTTCAAAGCGAGATTTGTCTCCTGAAGCTCTTTTGTCCGTTCCTGCACCATTGCCTCCGTCCTGCGATAGAGATCTTCAAGTCTGTCCAATGCATGATGATAGTTTCTGATGTCCTGAACGGCAACGATAGCCCCCGCCCTGGCCTTGTCCCGATCGTGGAGCCATGAAAGAGAAAGGCTTGTGTGAACAGGATTTCCATTACGGTCATAGAGGATGCGTTCCAAGCCGTTTATCTGCTCCTCCCGTACCGCTTCGAGCACGACCCTTCTATTTTCGCGGTTTTCGGTGAAAAAAAGGTTCTTCCCTATAATTTCTTCCGGACGATAATCGAAAACCTCACAAAATGCATTATTGATTACCTGAATGTGGCCTTCCGTATCACAAACAAGCAAGGGATCTGGCATGGTCTGAAGAATTTCATCGGCAGCAAAACGTGCCGACGGCCGAAAGAAAAAACGGTATCGTACTCCCGCAAAGAGGAGAAAGAAAAAAGCGGCCGAAGCGACCTGTCCAATGGGAAGCAGCGGCAAACCACACATTGAAAGATAATCCGTTAAAAGGAGAGCCATGCAGGCTACCGTAAGGGGAAACCAGAGAATTCTGCGCCATTGGGCACTACTTACGTTGGCGAATAGTTGCTTACCCATTTTACGCAGTTGTACGGTTATACGAAGGACAAAATAGAGAATATACCAGGAAAAATGGTAATTAGGCTTTGGGAGAAAGCCGGCGGGAGTGATTGTCAGACTGTTTTCCGTAGCTTTAAGCGTGGTTGTCCTCACCATAAAGATGAAGTAGGTGATCCCTGCTATCACAAAGAATAAATCAACAACGGCGGTAATCCGTCTTTGCTTCGTTGGGCGATCTTCATCGAAGCTTGCAAAGTAAAAAAGAAGAGCTGGCTGGTAGAGGAGAAAACCCAGGAACCAACCGGTGGCCCAGAAGATTGCCTCACTTCGGTGTGACGATAAGAGGGTGAGGGCTTCAAAAAGCATCCAGAACGAAGCAACGGCTCCCGGCATGAAGATCATGTTTCCCAGGAGGCTGCTTTCTCGTTGAAAGTAAATCCCGGAAGTGAGTACGACAACAATAAGCAATGACACAAAGGTTATAAGAGACCACCCGGAAATAAGTACTATCATGGTTACGTATCAACCCCTGAGAAACTATTCAAGATAAAAACTCTTACATATACAATAGTATCTACTTTGAGCGTTTACCTAGTGTTCCGAATAGTGGTGCTATCCCGACTATCGGGATAGCGTCATCACCAGGATTCCGGACACTACCTTCTTTTTATCGGCATTCTCCTGTCCCCGCTTTAAACGCTAAAAAAGTATCGAAGAGAAAGCCGCCCCTCCTCCTTGCAAGGATAGAGCGGGTTTACTATTATTTTATCAGCAACTTGGAGTGCAGGCAGGAGGTTCCAATGCCAGATAATTTTGATTTTTCCGTTCCCTCGCTTGGTGAACCCAATATACAGTCGCCGATTAAAATGTCGACGGTCAAAGGTGATTCCATTGCCAACTATGTCAGTGATTCCGAGCGGATCCTCTTTGAGATTGATGCGGCCGCCGGTGACACCAGGGGGCCTTTTAAGACCGAAGAGCTTCTGGAGCGTGCAGGACCGCGGGAGAAGGTTTACTTTAATCCTGCACATGTCCATGCCGCTGTTGTCACCTGTGGAGGTTTATGCCCCGGCTTGAACAATGTGGTCAGGGCCATCGTCCGGTGCCTTTGGTACAGCTATGGTATAAAGCGTATTACCGGCATCAAAAACGGGTATCGCGGTTTTCTTTCCGAAAGTAATTTCAGTACCCTGGAGCTCGATCCCGAGTATGTCGATGATATTCAGGCCCGAGGCGGTACCGTTCTTGGCTCGGCCCGGGGTGGTGGAGACAGGGTCGGGGAAATTGCCGATGCAATCGAACGCCTGAATATTAATATGCTTTTTACTATTGGAGGCGACGGTACCCAACGGGGGGCACTTGAGATTGCCGAAGAATTGGAACGGCGAGCTCTGCGGGTTTCCGTGATTGGCATTCCGAAGACTATCGATAATGACCTCTCCTTTATTCAGCGTTCTTTCGGGTTTGAAACAGCGGTGGAAAAGGCTGTCGATGTTGTTCGAGGTGCCCATGTCGAAGCACATGATACCATCAATGGTATCGGCTTGGTAAAAGTGATGGGGCGGGAAAGTGGGTTTATTGCAGCCTATGCCGCGCTTGCCATGAGTGATGTTAATTTTTGCCTTATTCCCGAGAGTCCCTTTGATCTGGATGGTCCGAACGGCCTATTGGAAAGCCTGCGAAAACGCCTGCTTGATCGAAATCATGCGGTCATTTTGGTTGCAGAGGGAGCCGGGCAGGAGCTTGTTTCGGAAACGGGAGAGACAGATCTCTCCGGTAATAAGCGTCTTGCCGATATCGGGGTGTTTTTGAAGGAAAAAATCAAAGCATACTTTAAATCCATCGACATGGAAGTAAATATTAAGTATATCGATCCCAGTTACATTATTCGGAGTTCTCCGGCAAACCCCAACGATTCGATTTACTGCAGCAGGCTGGGCGCCCACGCGGTCCATGCGGCCATGGCCGGTAAGACGAAAACGTTGATGAGCATGGTGAACAATACTTTTGTCCATCTTCCCATGCGGGTTGCGGTTTCTAAGCGTAAACACGTCAATACCGAAGGAAGTCTGTGGCGTGATGTGGTTGAAAATACTCGGCAGCCGGTTAATATGTGTGACAAGGGCGAAAAAACACATGAAAAGGGTATGAAGCAGGAAGGGAAGAAGTAACGATATTGATTCCCCATCTCCATTCGAAGATAAAAAAACTTCCGACCGTCTGATCGGAAGTTTTTTTATGTCTTTACCCTTTTATCGGTTTATCATATCGGCATGCCGAATGCCGGTTTCCGTTTCGGCAACTTCCCTTTGCGTCTCTTTTTTCTCTATCTGCTTACTTTTTCCCTTTTCTTTCTCCGTATCCAACACAAAGCCGGAGAGCAGGCTCGACAGCATTGTTACTACTTCTCTGTTTTGGGTGGCGACTTCCTTTAGGTGGGAAACTTCCTCAACGATATTTTCGTTGCCCTCCGCCTGATCCATAGTCGCCTGCTGAATTTCGGAGAAAATCTGGACCAAGGTTGATATTGAAGATCTGATAATGCGATTTTTTTCTTTTTGCTCATGGGCGATTGATCTAATTTGACTCGTTGCATCGACCAAGGAGTTGATCGCCTCAAGAATTTCCTCGGCTCCTGAGTTCTGCTCATCCATTGCAGCAGCAATCTCATTTATCAGATTCGTGGTTTTGTTGATGTCTGCCGTTACTCTTTGGAGCGAAACGCCGGCTTGTTCGGAGAGTGTAACCCCCTTATTGACCCGTTCGACCATTTCGTTGATCAGCGAGGTGATCTTCTTTGCACTCGTAGAGCTGTTTTCGGCAAGAGAACGAACCTCTTCGGCAACAACCGCAAAGCCCTTACCTGCATCACCTGCATGTGCCGCCTCGATGGCTGCGTTCATCGCCAGCATATTGGTCTGTGCCGCTATTTTGGTAATAACCCCGACAATATTGTTTACCTCTTCTGAAGAGACCTCTACCTCTTTTACAGCCTGCACAGAGTTATCCACTGCCGATCGTCCCTCGTCGGCAACCTGCATGAGGGTATCTGCAAGGTCGTTGGCCCTGCCTGTGGCCTGGCTGACGGATTTTATGCTGGCGGCTATTTCGTTCATGGCACTTGAGGTTTGCTCGACAAAGCTTGCCTGGGTATTGACGTTTTCACTAATGGTATCAAGGCTGCCGAGCATGCCCTCGAGACTCAGCTTTGTATCGTTTACAACCGAGGACTGACGAGTCGCATTGACGCTTACCTGCTTAACAGCCGCAGCCATTTCATTGGTTGCGCTGACGGTGTTCTGAAGCACTTCTTCAAGGGTCTTACTCGAGTCGTTAACTTCCAAACTTGCCTGTACGATATCTTTGAGCATCAAGCGAAGCTTTTCGAGAAAAACATTGAGACGATCAGCCACATCCCCTATCTCATCGAATTGCGTGATGGTAATTCGTCTCGTTAGATCTGCGTTTCCGGTTGACAATTCTTCAAGCTTACGCGACAGGCTTTTTAGTTGCCGGGTTTGGGCCCGGGAAGCAATAAACTGAATGAGAAAGGCGATGATCAGCATGGTAATAAATACAATCTGGAAAATCTTTTCGGGATTGAGTCGCTCCGTCTGTGCATTGTCCAAAGGAAAATCAATGCGGTCCGCCGGCACATTCAGTTTGGCCGAGACGCCATTTTTGTACTCTGTTCTCGCTTCATTCAGATCAATGTCGCCTTTAACGACCTTTTCAATAAGATCGGTAAATTGTGAGCTGCCTTGTATCACCGTACTACCGACATCAATGAAGGTTAACATGAGAAAAGAGGCCAGAAAAACCACTACCAGTGTTTGCCTAAGAATCAAACTTTGCTCTCTGGTTCCCTTTTCCACCGAATGAAATCCAAGTATCTCCCTGGGGCGTTGAAGAATGATGGTGTTGAAACTATTCTGCAGCATTCCGAACACACCGCCGCTGGCCAGATTTTCAAGAACAAGAAATAGTATTTCCGTTGAAGAAAGATGCTGTTTCGCAATCTCATGAATTGATCCCAATTGCATGCAGAAAATATTTGCAAGGAGCACAATACGGGGAAGGCGGGAGAGAATTTTCCTGGCGCGCTGCTGCTCGTCGCTATCAACGTGCTCTCCCTTGAATTTGTTGAGCACTGTTTTATGAAGGGGCTTGAGATAGAAAAAGAGCAGTAAATCAAGAACAAGAATCTGGGGAAGAACGGTGAACAACATAAGTGTACCGATCCTCTCCACGATGATCGAAAAGGCGTTGACCCCATAGGTCATTCCCTCTACCACCATCTTTAAGAGTTGGGTTGCAAATACACTGACAAAGATAACGAGTGTGATGTTTATGAGGATTCTCACCCTGAATGCCTGAAAACGTTCACTGGAACGCAGTGTAGGAAACGACGTATGTGCCATCGAAGGCTCCTTGGGAAGAAAATTACATCTAATGATAATCGACGTAATCATCTATGGTCAACCGGCAGGGAGGGATGTCCATGTTTAACTTGGAAAAGGTCGCTTTTAGCCTTCTCTTTTCATGATTTCGAGCGCTACCTACAAATTTGTATGATTTTTGAGAAATTTAGGAAACCATCATTTTTTTTCTTTAAAATTGTGAAAAAAAGTGCGAAAAAGACTTGACCATTCCGATTTGTTTGATTACGTTACTGGAGAAAATTGATGTGATCAATGGTTCATAGAACCGGAGATCGAAATGGCTTTTTTGTGATAAAGCTTGTAACCATTTCCAGCCAGAATGGTTTGCTTTATTGCAGAGAGCATGAAATCTTTTTTCATCGACCTCCTTTTAGATGTTCCCCCCAGGGTTTTGTACCTCCTTTTCCCTGGGGGGTTTTTTTGTCCGTCACCTATTACAAAGATGAGCTATCATACGTGGTTTTCGTTATGTTTAGCGAAGTAGTGTGTCGAAGGCCAAGAGTTCCTGGTCTTTTGTTTCTCCCGAAAGGAGCTTTTTCGTTAGAATCTTACCCAACTGGACCCCTTCCTGGTCGAAAGAGTTGATATTCCAGAGGAAGCCCTGAAACATGACCTTGTTTTCAAAGTGGGCCAACAGAGCTCCTAACACTTCGGGAGACAAGCGGTCGCCGACCAACAGGCTTGAGGGGCGTCCTCCCGGAAAGCTTTTGTTCGGATTCTCATCTTCTTTGCCCTTTGCGAAGGCGATGATTTGTGCGGCGAGGTTCGCGTTCAATTTCCTTTGGCTGCTGATTCCCGCCTCGTCGTTTCGGTCCTCTCCACGCTGACTTTTTTTGAATCCGATAAACTGGAGAGGAATTATGTCGGTTCCCTGATGAAGAAGCTGGTAGAAGCTGTGTTGTCCGTTGGTTCCCGGTTCTCCGAAAACCACAGGTCCGGTGGAGTAGCCCAGCGATTTCCCGTCTCGATTCACCCTTTTACCGTTACTTTCCATATCCAACTGCTGAAGATGGGCAGGAAATCGGCTAAGGGCCTGACTGTAAGGAAGCACTGCGGTAACCGGATAGTGAAGGATGTTTCTAAGATAGAGGCCGATTGCTGCGTCCAGAAGGGGCGCATTTTCCCGAAATGGGGCGTTTAGAGCGATTGCATCGGTTTCAGCCGCCCCTTTGAGCAGTCTATCAAAGACTTCGGAACCAAAGGCGAGGGAAAGGATGACTCCTCCGACGGCGCTGGTTGAAGAGTAGCGTCCTCCGATGAAATCATCGATATAAAAACTATCCAGAAGCGTATCGGAGCCTGCAAGGGGACTGGTTGCGCTGGTAACGGCCACCATCTGCTTTCCAGGTTTCAGACCGGGAATTCCCTTTGATTCCAGCCATGAAAGTACCAGATCCCGGTTCGTAAGGGTCTCCTGGGTGGTCCCGCTCTTGGAAACCAGAATGAAGAGGGTACGTTCGGGGTCGATGCCCGAAAGCACGGCCGCAGCGTCGTCGGGATCGACATTGCTGATGAACAACCCCTTCATTTTGGCTTCCACGGCTCCCTCCAGGGCGAGGTAGAGGGCACGCGGGCCGAGGTCAGAGCCTCCGATGCCGATCTGGAGCACCGTGGTAAAAGCCTTTCCCGTGGAGCCGGTGATCTCCCCGGCGTGCACCTTGCCGGCAAAGTCGGAAAATCGTCTCTGCTGTTCGCGATAAAAGGCTCCAATGTCCTGGCCGTCTTCAGCAATCACCGTGCCGGCCAGTTCTCCCCTGCAAAGGTGATGGAGCACCTTACGCCTTTCGCCGGTATTCATCACCCCGCCGCAGGCAAGAAGGCGGAATTTTTCGATGAGCTGCATCTCTTTGGTCAGTTGTTCGAGCAGTTCGAGCTGCTTCTCTCCGACTGGCATGGCTGCATAATTGTAGCTGAGACCAGCCCCCGAGGCGGCTGTTTTCTCGTCGATTGCGGAAGTGGTAAGCAGCTTTTCCAGAGAAAGAGGCGAAAGTGTTTCAAGGGCTTTGAAAGCCTTTGCCTGATCGAGGTCAATATATGATATGTTTGTTTTCTCCATGGGAACAGGATGTTGCTTCCCGGACGTATTGTCAAGCGCGACTATGTAAGAAAAAAGGCCGCCGATCCATATGAGGAATCGACGGCCCCAATGTTACCACAAAGAAAGATGAAAGCCGCTATTTATCGTGAAAGGTTGCAGCGGTTCCGAGCATGGCGGGAGCCTGCCCTGTTTCCGCATCCATTTTTTTGTGGACCATCGCCGCCACGCCCGTAGAGAGGCCGTAGAGGTTGATGAATCCGGTCGCATCGGCGTGATTATAGCTTGTCGCGCCGAAAGAGGCGAGATCCGCCATGTAAAGCGAATAGGGTGAACGTCTGCCTCCGACGATGATGTTCCCCTTATAAAGTACAAGCCGAACCTCACCGGTTACATACTTGCATGCTTCGGCCATGAAGGCATCGAGAGACCTTCTGATGGAGGTGAACCACTTTCCGCTGTAAACCACCTCTGAATACTTCAGGGCCATCTGCTGTTTCATCGAAAGCACATCGGGATCGATGGTGATCATCTCGAGCTCTTTCAGGGCCGCAAAGAGGATCGTTCCTCCCGGGGTTTCGTAGACTCCCCGGCTCTTCATTCCGACGAGTCTTGTCTCCACCACATCCGACCGGCCGATACCGTTTTCGGCCCCAAGCCTGTTAAGCTCTTCAAGAATCTCCAGGAAACTCATCTTTTTACCGTTCAGGGCAACGGGCTTGCTCTTATCGAACTGGAGGATGATTTCGGTCTCCTTATCCGGTGCGTTTTGGGGACTTTTGGTAAGCTGGAACATGGGTTCCTGCGGCCTGTTGTAGGGGTCCTCAAGATCTCCACCCTCGTGGCTCATATGCCAGATATTCCAGTCACGGCTGTAGATATTTTTCTTGCTGATGTTTCCGAGGGGAACGTGGTGTGCGGTGGCATAGTCGATGGCCTCCTCACGGCTGGTGATGTCCCAGACCCTCCAGGGGGCGATGACCTTCAGTTGGGGAGCAAGGGCCTTGAAGCTCAATTCGAAGCGAACCTGATCGTTTCCCTTTCCGGTACAGCCGTGGGCAACAGCCTGGGCCCCCTCCGCCATGGCAATTTCCGCAATATGCTTTGCCTGCAGGGGGCGTGCGATGGCGGTTCCCAGATAATACTTTCCTTCGTAGATTCCGCCTGATCTGATGAGGGGGTAGAGATAATCATCACAGAACTCATCCCGAACATCTCTGATGTAGAGTTTACTTGCCCCGGAATCGAGGGCCTTTTGTTCCATGTTGTCCCACTCTTCGTCCTGTCCGACATTGACACAGACACCGACAATTTCGCTGCCGGGATAGTGCTCTTTCAACCATGGAATAATGATGCTGGTGTCCAGCCCACCCGAATAAGCGAGGGCAATCTTTTTAATTTCCGAACTCATTAGGTTCTCCTTGTTTTGTGTAGTAGTATGTTTCTGCGGGGGTTCCGAAGCTTAGCCTCGACGGAGGAAGCGTCCCTTCATCTGAATTTCGATCAGAAATGTTGCGTGATTATGCATCGTTAGGCTCCTATTTCGGGAATGCGTTCCCGGAAGGTCTGAAGAAGGTCTTCCTTCGTCACACCTTCCCGGAGCACGACAAAGATGGTATCGTCTCCCGCGACACTTCCAAGGACCTCAGGAAGGTTGAGCTTGTCCAGGGCAAAGGCGACACTGTCCGCATGGCCCTGACGGGTTTTGATAACCCCCAGGTTTCCGGAGAACTCCATGGAAACCACCCCCCGATGCATGTCCTGGACAAGTCCCTTTTCCGACTCATTGGAGTTTTCATCCTCCGGAAGGGCGTAGTAGTAGCCCGACCAGCCGTCGGAAATCTTACCCACCTTGAGAAATTTAAGGTCGCGACTCAAGGTCGCCTGGGTAACCTTGTAATTCTCATCATGAAGCCGCTCCAAAAGCGCTTCCTGGCTTTCTATCCTGTTTTCCCGAATCAGTTCCCGTATCTTACGAAGGCGTTGGCTACGTTCCTTCATTGTTTCTTCCTGTAAAAATGAATATTTATACCGAAAATTTGTATAAAAATTATGATGAATTACCTTTTTTTGCAAGTGGTTTTTTAAAAAAAAGTGCTTTTTCACATGATTATACGTGATTGTCAAAAGAGCCCGCCTCGGGTAGAGTTTGGAAATGGATGTTTTGGGCTGTTCAAACCCCTTCGGGGGTGCCGTTTACTACGAACCTGTCGTCGATTCCACCATGCATCGGGTTCGAATGCTGGTTTCCGAGGGCCGAAAACCCGGTTTTGTGGTGGCTGCGGGATTTCAGCAATCCGGCCGCTGCCGGGTATCCGGAAGGCGCTGGGAATCGGCTCCCGGAGAAAGTCTGATGTTCACCGTCGCTCTTCCGAAGGATCGTGTCGAGGGACGGGGGGCGCCCTTGCCCATGATTGCGGCCCTTGCTCTTGCGACCCTTATAGAGCGGAAAACGACGTTACACCCTCTTTTAAAGTGGCCGAACGACCTTTTGCTCGACGGCAAAAAGGTAAGCGGTATCCTTTGTGAGCGCTACGGTTCGGTTGCCGCCGTGGGGATCGGCTTGAATGTTGCCCAGAAATCCCTGCCGCTTGAGGGACGGGAAGGCAACACCTCCGCTTTCGGGGCTACCAGCCTCTTACTGGAGTCGGGGATGCTATTCGACCCTCTCAGCCTTCTGCCCGAGCTTCTTACGGCCCTTGATGCTGCGCTTTCCGATTCGCTTTGGCACCGGCGCTGCAGCGACATACTCTACCTCCGGGACCGGGAGATTACCTTGCTTGACGGTGACCCGAATGACGGTAGGAAGGTGCGCGGTCGTCTTGTGGGGATTGGAGAGCGCGGCGAACTCTTGCTTGACACCGGAGCCGGTGAGCCCGATGCTTTTTTTAGTGCTGAGATACTCTTTCCCCGCGCCAGGGACTCGGAGGGCGCCGAAGGCGGTCCTGAGCGATAGCGAAGGACGGGAGCGATGAGCGTACCCCGCAGAGGCCCGACCCGGCCGCGTAGCGGCTGGGGGGCGCCCGGAATAGATACAAAAAAGATAGAAACGATAGAGGAGGAGCAGAATCATGGAAAAGCCGACGCGGGAAGATGCATGGGCTCTTTTAACAAAGTGGACGGAATCAGAGGCTCTGATCAAACACGCATTGTCCGTCGAAGCGGTGATGCGGCATCTTGCCCGAAAGGCGGGTGAGGATGAAGAGAAGTGGGGCATCGTCGGTTTGATTCACGATGTCGATTATGAGAAGTATCCGGAAGAGCACTGCGTCAAGGTGAGGGAGCTGATGGAGGCCGACCACTGGCCCGAGGAGTATATTCGTGCGGTCCAAAGTCACGGCTGGGGAATTTGCGTCGATGTAGAGCCGCAAAGCGTAATGGAAAAGAGCCTTTTTGCCGTTGATGAATTGACAGGTTTAGTGACTGCCACTGCCTTGGTTCGTCCCTCCCGAAGCGTTTTGGATATGAAGGCGAAATCGGTAAAGAAAAAATGGAAGTCGGCGGGTTTTGCCGCCGGTGTCGACCGTTCGATTATCGAGAAGGGGGCCGCTATGCTCGGCGTCGAGGTGAGCGATCTTATCACCGATACTATCGAGGGAATGCGGACGGTCGCCGAAGAGATCGGCTTGAAGGGCACGGTCGGAGAAGAGGGCTAAAAGAGAAGAAAGCTGAAAAAGTACAAATTTTTTCTTGGCGTTTGCCCGAAATATTTGTATCTTAGCTTCAGAAATAGCATTAGCTCTTCATTATTAAACACATTAATAACACTAATAGAGAAGCGAGGTTATGACGATGGCGAAACAGCTCAGTTTTAACGAAGAGGCCCGCAGATCACTGACCAGGGGCGTTGAGAAGATTTCCAACGCGGTAAAGGTTACCCTTGGGCCCAAGGGACGAAATGTTCTGATTGACAAGAAATTCGGTGCTCCTACAGTCACCAAGGACGGTGTTTCCGTCGCGAAAGAGGTTGAGCTCGAAGATCCTTTTGAGAACATGGGTGCTCAGCTGCTGAAAGAGGTGGCGACCAAAACCAATGATGTTGCCGGTGACGGAACCACCACTGCGACGGTTCTTGCCTACTCCATTATTAAAGAGGGGATGAAGAGCGTTGCCGCCGGAATCAACCCCATGGGTATCAAGCGCGGAATCGACAAGGCTGTTGAAGATGCGATTGCGGAAATCAAGAAAAATGCAAAAGAGATCAAGGACAAGGAAGAGATCGCTCAGGTTGCAACCATTTCCGCCAACAACGATCGTGAGATTGGTGATGAGATCGCCAATGCAATGGAAAAGGTCGGAAAGGACGGTGTCATCACCGTTGAGGAGTCGAAGAACATCGACACTTCAACCGACTTCGTCGAGGGTATGCAGTTCGATCGCGGTTATCTCTCTCCCTATTTCGCAACCAACCGCGAGACCATGACTGCCGTTCTTGAAAGCCCTTATATCTTGATTCACGACAAGAAGATTTCCAACATGAAGGATCTTCTTCCCATTCTTGAGAAGGTTGCCCAGGCCAATAAGCCGATTCTTATCATTGCCGAGGATGTGGATGGTGAGGCTCTTGCCACCCTGGTTGTCAACAGCATCCGCGGAACCCTGAATGCCGTTGCGGTTAAGGCCCCGGGTTTCGGTGATCGCCGAAAGGCTATGCTCGAAGATATCGCTATTCTTACCGGTGGGCAGGTGATTAGCGAAGAGCTTGGAATGAAGCTCGAAAGCACCGATCTCACTCAGCTCGGTCAGGCAAAGACCGTCAAGGTTGAGAAAGAAAACACCACCATCATCAATGGTGAGGGTAAGGCTTCCGATCTTAAGGACCGAATTGCTCAGATCAAGGCCCAGATCGAGGATACCACCAGCGATTACGACCGCGAGAAGCTCCAGGAGCGACTTGCCAAATTGGCCGGCGGTGTCGCCGTGATCAATGTCGGTGCGGCAACCGAGGTTGAATTGAAGGAGAAGAAGCACCGGGTTGAGGATGCTCTTTCCGCTACCAGGGCCGCCATCGAAGAAGGGGTTATCCCCGGCGGTGGTCTTACCCTGATCCAGGCAGTACACGCCCTCGAGAAAAAGGATATTTCCTCCTTTGGTGATGAGGAGCAGGTAGGATACAGGATCGTCCGCCGCGCCTTGGAAGAACCGATCCGCCAGATCGCCATCAATGCCGGTCTCGACGGTGCGATCATTGCGGACAAGGCAAAGCACGAGAAGAAGGGCATCGGTTTCGACGCCGGAAAGATGGAATGGACCGATATGCTCAAGGCTGGGATTATTGATCCTGCCAAGGTTACCCGCAGTGCTCTTCAGAACGCCGCTTCCATTGCAGCGCTTCTGCTTACCACCGAGTGCTCCATTACCGATCTGCCCGAGAAGAATGAGCCCGCTGCCGGTGCTCCTGGTGCCGGAATGGGAGGCATGGGCGGAATGGGAGGCATGGGCGGTATGATGTAACATCGCTGTTAGGCGATGGCAGTATACCGTTTCACGGTTTTCTGTCTTGACTATGTAGGGCCCCTGTGCCAAGGTGCGCGGGGGCCTTTTGTGTTTAGTAGAGGACACAGAGAACAATGAAAAGAGATGATTTTGTGTTTTCCATCGGATATCAGGGCGATACCGCTTTGATCGATTCCAGGACTGCCAGACACTATTCGAAGCTTTCCGCAGCCCAGCTTAGCGAACAGGGATTGTTCCGTGCGGCTTTTCGCATGGCTCTGTATGACGACGACCGGGATTCGATGAAGCTGGTCGTGGATGCTTATAACCGGGTCAGCGGGGCTCATCTTGAGGGAATCGACGATATGAAGCGCTTGCTCGGGGTTTTTTCGGTCCCGGAAGGGGTGACGAAGGTCTCAAGAATATGAGTTCTCGTAGGCCATTCTTGACGCGGCCGAGTATCCGTGGTACGTTTTTTCGAAATCAACATGAAAAGGTGCGTTTTCTATGATGGAGATGTTAGCTAATTTACCCATATTGATGGGAGCTCCGGAGGGTGCCGCGGGCAGCGGTGGTTCCGGACAGATGATGACGACGTTCGTCACTTTTGGGCTCGTTATTCTGATTTTTTACTTTCTGATCATTCGTCCTCAGAATAAAAAGCAAAAAGATGCGAAGAAGATGCTTGAAGCCTTAAAGAAGGGCGACCGGGTGGTCAGTATCGGCGGAATTCGCGGAACTGTTGTTTCCGTCAAGGACCAGACCGTTGTTTTGAAGGTGGACGATAATACCAAGCTCGAGTTTACCAAGAGTGCGATATCTACAGTAGTTGAACAGGGTAAGGAAGAGGCCTCTTCATCCAAGAAAGACGCCTAAGACCTTTCCTTGTCAAAAAGACAAATCCCTACCGGAGTTTAACGTATGAGCAAACGTTCACGTTTATTCATTGTGCTGCTGGTACTTGTCGTATGCGGGGTCTTTCTGTACCCCACGTTCGAGTGGTACTTTATGGTTCCGCAGGCGCAGAAAGAGCTCGCAGCCGGAAGCAAGCAGCAGATTCAGGCTTATGCCAGAGGCCAGGCGGCAAAAGCTGTTGGAGAATTGAAATCCCTGGTCGCGGCGTCCGGTTCGGACGCTGTTCCCGAGAAATATGCTTATCTGATACCGATTGCTAAGGAGCACTACAAGCTCGACGGCAGGGACCTTCCTTCTAAATGGACAGTCTCAACCCTTTTGAAGGGGTTTAATACCGAAGAGGCGGCTTTCTCGGCAATTGAAGGATACTATCGGACAAAGTTGTTTGATCTGAAAGATGAGGGTGGGTCGGTACTGCAACTCGGTCTCGACCTTTCCGGCGGTATGAGTATCCTGCTCGAAGCCGATCTCGACAGCCTTGAGAAGCGTCTCGGTCATCCCCCGACTGTGGATGATCAAAACCAGGCTGTACAGCGGGCCATGGAGATCCTCAACAACCGAATCGACAAATTTGGTGTGACCGAGCCTCAGATTCGTCAGCAGGGAACGAACCAGATCAATATCGATATTCCCGGTGCGGCCGATCCCGAGCGAGTAAACTCGTTTCTTATGGGTAAGGGCTCCTTGAGTTTTCATATTGTCGATCAGGAACTGAGCCAGAAGGTCGTGCAGTACTTTCAGCAGAATCCCACAAAGGCCTACGATGATCAGGGGCATGTCATTACTCCCGATTTTGTTCCGGCCGGTTATGTTGTCCGCGGATTCTATGAAAAGGATAGTTACGGCATCGATCAGCTGAGGCGCTGGGTCGTGGTTCGGGAAGAGGTCGGCCTTGACGGAAGTCACATCCAGAATGCGACCGTTGGAAATCATCCCGTTACAGGCAAGCCTGTCATCAATTTTACCCTTGATCAGGAGGGTGGCGAGATCTTCTTCCAGTTGACAAGCACAAACCAGAAAGGGACGCTTGCCATTTTAATGGATGACAAGGTCAAATCGATGGCGGTAATCAACGAGCCGATTCGTGAACGTGTCCAGATGAGCGGCTTTGACCGAAAAGAGGCGAACGATCTCGCCCTGGTTCTGAGAACAGCGGCAATGCCGGTTGATTTGAAAATCAACAACCAGCAGGCCGTCGGTGCAAGTCTTGGTGAGGATTCGGTTCGTCAGGGTTTGAAGGCCATTACCTTGAGTTTTATCCTGGTTATTATTTTCATGCTTCTGTATTATCAGGTTGCCGGGATTGTTTCCGATATTGCCTTGATTTTGAACCTGGTCATCATGGTGTCGATTCTTTCGGCCTTTAACCTTACCCTTACCCTTACCAGTATCGCCGGTTTGATTCTGACGGTTGGTATGGCGGTCGACGCCAATGTTATTATCTTTGAGCGTATCAAAGAAGAGTATCGTCTTGGAAAGACGCCGGAGGCTTCGGCCAAAGCGGGTTTCAGGAAGGCGTTCTGGACCATCATGGATGCCAATATTACGACCTTTATCGCTGCATTGGTTCTTAGTCAGCTCGGCAGCGGGCCTGTTCAGGGTTTTGCAAATACCTTGGCTGTTGGTATTGTCAGTTCCATGTTTACCGCTTTGTTCGTCTCCAGACTCATCTTCGACTTCGGCATTGAGCAACTGAAGGTGAAAAAACTGAGTATCGGCTGGAGGATCAGATGACCAAAGTAGTACGATTTACCAAAATACGGTACCTCATGTTTGCAATCTCCCTGTCCCTGATTCTTGCCGGTATTGTCGGCACGATTTCCCTGGGCGGTTTTAATCTTGGTATTGATTTTCAGGCGGGATTAAGCCAGCGGGTACAGATTGCTCCTGTGGGGTTTACCCTTTCGTATACCGGATCCGGAGCGGCCACCCTCGATATCAACAACGGTACCGCTGTTCTGGAGGTTCGTGGTGATGAGGGGGTCACAAAGCATCGATTCGCTCTCGCCGATTATTCGACGATTAAGGCCCTTGCGGATGCGCTGAACGGCATAGACGGCATTACCGCCTCTGCGCAGAGGCCCTCTGCCAGGCCCTCATCCATTGCTACGGGTCTTGATTTTCCCCTTTCGCTTTCGACTGAGGCACAGGGGGTCAATGTTTCCCCGGATGGCACTGAGTCGGCCGTTGAAATTAATCAGATTCGAGATGCTTTAGCCGCCTTTGAAAATCCTCAGGTCCAGGTAGTAGGGGATCCTGCCCGTCAGGAATTCCTACTGAGAATCGCCGATCCTGCGGGTGGAAATAAGGATGCCTACGAAAAGAAGATTGTTTCCGACCTTGAAAATGCCTTTGGCGATGGTACTGCCGTGGTAAAGCAGTCCGATTATGTCGGCCCTCGGTTCAGTCAGGACCTTGCAAGCCAGTCTGTTACGTTGACCATCCTTGCCCTGGTGCTTATTCTCATCTACATCTGGGTCAGGTTTCGGTTCGGATTCGCCATCTCGTCGATTACCGCCTTGGTCCATGATGTTTTGATCATGCTTGGTTTTATCGGTGTGTTCAGGCTGGAGGTCTCGACGACCACCATAGCGGCGGTTCTTACCATTGTTGGTTACTCTCTTAACGATACGATCGTTGTTTTCGACCGAATTCGTGAAAATATGGGCTTGATGAAGGACCGGCCCATGGATGTGATTATCGATACCAGTATTACACAGTCCTTGAGCAGAACCTTAATGACCAGCCTCACAACCTTGTTGGCTGTTCTCGCCCTTTACTTTTTCGGTACGGGCGCAATTAAGGATTTTGCCCTCAATTTGATTGTCGGTATTGTGGTCGGTACCTATTCTTCCATCTTTATCGCCAGTCCTGTGTTACTCGGAATCACCCGGGCTTCGGATAAGCGAAAGGCAAAGAAGCTTCACGTTCATACTCAGAGTACCGGTCCGAAGGGTGCCGCACTATCGACCGACTCTTCGGTTTCGGGTGAGGAATCGCCCGATGCTGTTTCAGGTCCGGTTGAAATTCCAAAGGCCGATAGAAAGTTGAAAGGCAAACGACAGCAAAAACGGAAAAAATAGCGTAAATGATGGTCCGCCCCTGTCGGGGCGGGCTTTTTTTTGTATATTGAAAACGATGAATCGTAAGATTGTACTTTCAAAAACAATGGGTTTCTGTTTTGGTGTACGTCGCGCTCTTGATCTTGTTGAAAAGGCCCTTGTCGAAAAGGACGGTGGTCGTGTCGTTACCTTCGGCCCTATTATTCATAATTCCATCGTGCTTGATTCTTTGGCAAGACGCGGTGTCGTCGTTGTTCACAGCCTTGAGGAACTACAGGATGGTGATCGGGTGGTTTTTCGGGCCCACGGTGTGCCCAAGAGTGTTTCCGACCAGGTAAAGCAAGCCGGATATGTCGTGTACGATGGTACCTGTCCCCGCGTCGGAAAATCCCAGAAGATCGTCCACGACTATTGCAAAAAAGGAGAAGCGGTCTGTATGACCGGTGACCGGGAACACGGGGAAGTGATAGCGGTAAGCAGCTATGGAGAGGGTGTTTCGGTTCTCAACAACCGAAAGGATGCGGAATCCTTTGAACCCTCAGGGCCTGTGCTTTTGATAAGCCAGACTACCTTTTCCCTGCCTCTTTTTGAAGAAATATCTTCTTTTCTTGAGAAGCGTTGTGATGAGCGAGGATTTCCTTTCGCCCGATACAACACAATTTGTCCTGCTACTGCCGCGCGACAAAAGGCTTTGGAGGAACTTGCCTCCGAGGTGGAGGCAATTGTAGTCGTCGGTGGAAAAAACAGTTCAAATACTCGACGATTATATGAGGCCGCCTTGCGGCTTGTCTCTCGGGCGTGGCATATTGAGGATGCCCGTGGGATCGTGTCCGAAATGGCGGATTACCGAAGCATCGGAATTACAGCCGGGGCTTCTACTCCGGATGATATCATTTTTGGCGTAGAGGCCGCTTTGAAGGCTCTCTAAAGGGAAGGATGGATGTCATGGCAGAGATCATTAGCGAAATTGAAAAGAGGCGGGCGTTTCGTGCCATCGGTGAACAGGGCGTTCCCGAGGATGTGAAGCAACGGATTTCGAGGGCCGCACTACTTGCTCCCTCCTGCGCCAATAAACAGCCCTGGCGTTTTGTTGTCGTTGACGAAGAGCCTGCACTATCTGTCGTGAGGGACGCTCTTTCGGGCGGAAACTACTGGGCAAAGAAGGCTCCCTTGTATCTTCTTGCTGTGACGGACCCTGTCTTTGATTGTGATCTGGAAGATCGAAGAAGCTATGCTCTCTTTGATACGGGAATGGCCGTCATGAATATGCAGCTCCAGGCTGTGGCCGAGGGGCTTGTGGCCCATCCCATAGCGGGGTTCTCCGATACACAGCTGAAAAAGGGGCTCAAGATACCCGAACCACACATTTTGATCACCATTGTGGTTGTGGGGTATCCCGGTGACAACAGCCATCTTTCGGAAAAACATCTTGTTTTGGAGTCAAGCAGGCAGGAGCGAAGGGCTGTGGAGGATCTTGTTTCAAAAAACGGATGGTATTTCGATGAGTGACGAGGCGATTGACAAGCTGCAGGATAGGCTTGAACGGATTCGAAATAAATCTGCCTTTATTTGTGATATGGATGGTGTTTTGTATCATGGGAACAGGCTTCTCGATGGAGCCGATCGCTTTATTACCTGGTTGCAGCGGGAGAATAAACGCTTTCTTTTCCTTACCAATTCGAGTGAACGTTCCCCCAGAGAGTTGCATCAGAAGCTTGCAAGGATGGGGGTCGATGTTGATCCTGGGCATTTTTATACCAGCGCTCTGGCAACCGCAAGCTTTCTTGCCTCGCAGAAGCCCGAAGGTTCCGCTTATGTGATTGGAGAAGCGGGACTGATCAATGCGCTTTACGAGGTCGGTTATGCCATGAATGATATTAATCCCGATTATGTTGTCGTTGGTGAGAGCCGGAACTACAACACCGAGACATTGTTTCATGCGGTTTCTTTGGTGCGGGGCGGAGCTCGATTGATCGGCACAAATCCCGATTTAACCGGGCCTACCGAGCGGGGAATCGCGCCGGCCACAGGTGCTCTCATTACCCCTATTGCTCTCGCAGCCGAGGCGGAGCCCTATTTTATCGGAAAACCCAACCCTCTGATGATGCGTAGTGCACTTAAACGGCTTGAATCACGCAGGGAAGAGACGGTCATTATAGGGGACAGAATGGATACCGACATCAAATCGGGGCTTGAGAGCGAAATAGAGACGGTTCTGGTGCTTAGCGGAGTGACCGATCTTTCAAGGGCCGAAAGCTTTGCCTATCGCCCGCACCATATTTTGGAGGGGGTGGGAGCCATAGCTTCCTGATCTCTTTGTTTACCACCAGGATTCCGGACACTATGTGTACTAACCGGCCGGGCAGGGAGCGCTCTTTGCTCCTGCCGTCCTGATAAGCGCCCGAGCAAGGGAGCTGACCGGGTCCACCAGCATCACGTCTCGAAAAGGCCCTTCCCGGAGTGCAAGGGGAATTTCGGTACAACCGAGGATAATGGCATCGGCTCCTTTAGTAATAAGGTATTCTGCCGCTTCCTGTAGCATGGCCTTTGCCTTCCCGGAGGCCGGACTCTTTGCCTTAAGACCCCAGCCGTGGTCGTAGATCGCCCCATGGACCTTCTCTGTCCAGATCCGGTCGGTTTCGAGGGGAATGAAGCCGGCCTCTTGGATCGCATTTCTCCACACCCCGCTTTCCTTTGTTCCGATGGTCGAGAGAATGCCGACATGTGCCCCCGGGGCAAACCGCTGTCTAAGCTCTTCAACCGTCTCGTCGAGCATGTGAACTGGCCTCACGGCAGCGTTTAGCTGCTTAAGTTGTTTTGTGAAGGCGTTCCAAACGAGTGGGGCATGGAAGGTGTTACAGGGAACCCCTGCTGCCAGAGGCGCAGGGATTTGATCCTCCGGACACTGGAATGCTGCTGCCGTAGCTGCCACAAGCTCTGCCATAACCGTGCCGGGATTGTGCCCCTGGGGATCCTGAAGAAACCGGGTACGGTCGGGAATGAGTCGTGATCGTGAGGTGTGGATCAGATCCAGATGGCCCTGGTCGCTTCCGTCCGTGATGGTGAAAGCAATGATCTTTTCGTGTAGCTTCACGCCGGCCATGGGGCCGACGCCTCCCCCTACGATGATGGCTCCTCGTTTGTTTGCTGATTCTTCCTGCATGACGGCTCTCCTTTCCGTTTCTTCCTCTGGGAAGAAGGATATCGCCAACGGTAAAGCGATACAAGTGCCTCTTTTGCTTGACCCTGTGAACGATGAATCGTAGGATGAGAAGATGGATGGATCCTATCTTGCGGAACGTTTGGGCCAGCTTGGGCTCTACGACTCTTTCAGGCATCGATTGGAATATCGGCATCTTACCCGGGTACTTCCTTCCGATGGTGAACTTCTCGCTGCTTCCGGCGGTGTATTCAGGGGAAAGCGGTGGCTTATTTTCCTTATGTCCGGTGGATGGTTCTTTGTGAGTGCCAATCCGATTACCGGTCTTGAGTTGTTAAGCTTTTCCGATGATGCCGTCCTGCAGCTGGTGCCGAAAAAGGGGCTATTGTTTGGATCGCTTCTTCTTCGACTGGAAGGAAAGGATGAACGGATATCGAACATGAATCGTAATGCTCCCAACCTCTTTGCCGCTGTCTGGTCCCGAAAGGCTGGCAATCCGTGATCCTCTCTCATGTACAGTATCCTTGCTCAGGTTCTCCTTGTGCTCGTTGCGCTTTGATTATTGTGCACGGACTTTTTGGCGCGGGGATAAACTGGAGACGGATGGCAGAACAGCTTTCTGAGCTGCGTGATGTTTATACCCTGGATCTCCGTAATCACGGAGAGAGCGACCATGAAGATGCCCTCGATTATCAGGTCATGGCGGCCGATGTTGCTGAAACCTGTACGGCCCTGAGAATCGACCAGGCCGTGTTTCTCGGCCACTCCATGGGGGGCAAGGTTGTTATGCAGCTGGCCTTCGATTATTCCTCTCTCGTTCGTGGACTTGTTGTCGCGGATATCGGCCCCGACGCTTACCCGCATCGTTTTACCACCATTGTTGAGGCCCTGGGCTCTCTGGATCTTTCGGGCATACGCGGCAGGGGAGAGGCTGATCAAAGGCTTGCCGCCTCCATTGAGGACCGGCGGGTACGTACCTTTCTTCTTCAGAATCTGCGTCGGGACAAAGATGGGCATTTTTTCTGGCGCTTGAACCTTGCTTCGATCAGGGCTCATCTCGATGATATCGCCGCTTCGGTAGGGGAGGGTACGGCCCCCTCTCCACTACCTGCGCTTTTTCTCGCTGGAGAACACTCTTCGTATCTGAACAGCGAGCAGCGAAAAGCGGCCCTGGCGCTTTTCCCGTTGGCGCGTTTTGCCGAAGTCCCCAATGCCGGCCATTGGGTCCAGGTCGACAATCCCGATGCCTTTTTTCGCTTTGTGAGCCCCTTTCTCGCCTCCCTCGATCCTTCTCCTTGACAGCCTGCTGAGAAAACAGCATATTCTATACATAAGGCATTGATGGAGACGAGTAGCGAAAGCGGCTTGACCCTGAGAGAGGGGACCCTGTCGGGTATATTGTTATTGCCCGCCGGCTGAAAGGTTCCTGTCGGTCCTTCGCGAAAACCCCTCCTGAGCCGCAGACGGAACGAAGAGGTCTGTTGATTCTCTTCAAGTATGCTCTGCCGTATCTCCGGCGTAAACGGATCAATGAAGTGCCGTTTTGATCGAAATGAAAAAGATCGAAACGGAAGTAAGGTGGAACCGCGAAGGGCCCCGGGCTTTTCGTCCTTACCTGCATGCAGGAAGGGCGTGAAGTTCGGGGTTTTTTTCGCTATACAGGAGGATTATATGTCGTTGCAAGGATTATCCCAGGAAGAAAAGCTGCACAGAATTCGCCACTCTATGGCCCATGTTATGGCCGAGGCTGTCGTGGACCTTTTCCCCGGAACAAAAGTGGCCATCGGTCCTGCCATTGAAAACGGCTTTTACTATGATTTCGACCTTCCGAAACCTTTGGCAAACGATGATCTTGAAAGGATATCAGCCAAAATGAAGGATATCATCAAGGGAAAGCACCCCTTCCAGCGAAAGGTCATTAGTCGGGAAGAGGCTGAAAAACTCTTCAGCGGCAAGGGCGAGCAGTACAAGGTCGAACTTTTGAAGGCGATTCCCGAAGGTGAAGAGGTGTCCCTCTATTCGCAGGATAGCTTTACCGATCTTTGCCGGGGGCCCCATGTGGAAAATACCGCCGATCTCAATGCCGAGGCTTTTAAGCTTCTCTCCATTGCCGGGGCTTATTGGCGCGGGAAGGAAACCAACCCCATGCTTACCCGTATCTACGGGACCGCCTGGGAGAGTCCCAAGGACCTTCGTCTCTATCTGAAGCATTTGGAAGAGATGGAAAAGCGGGACCATCGAAAACTGGGAAGGGAACTCGATCTTTTCAGCCTTCACGAGGAGGCTGGTCCTGGATTGGTCTACTGGCACCCCAAGGGGGCCAGAATCAGGCACCAGATCGAAACCTTTTGGAAGGATGAGCACTTTAAGAACGGTTATGAGCTGCTCTATACCCCTCATGTCGGAAAATCCTGGCTATGGGAGACCTCTGGACACCTCGATTTTTATGCCGAGGGGATGTATCCCGAGATGGTGATGGATAAGGCCAACTACTATGCCAAGCCGATGAACTGTCCCTTCCATATCATGATCTATAAAACCAACAAGCACTCCTATCGTGAACTGCCCTTTCGCTGGGCGGAACTCGGTACGGTCTATCGTTATGAAAAGTCCGGAACCCTTCACGGTCTCATGCGGGTAAGGGGTTTTACCCAGGACGATGCCCACATCTTTTGCACCCCTGAACAGGTGGAGGATGAAATCCTGGAGGTGCTGCGCTTCAGTCTTCATATGCTGCGGGCCTTCGGGTTTAGCGATATTCAGGCCTATCTCTCCACCAGGCCCGAAAAGGCTGTAGGCGATCCGGAACAGTGGAAACTGGCCGAAGCGTCACTGCAAAAGGCGATTGAGGCCGAGGGGCTTGAATACGAGGTTGATGAAGGAGGCGGTGCCTTCTATGGTCCGAAGATCGATCTGAAGGTAAAAGATGCCCTCGGCCGTTCGTGGCAACTCTCAACGGTTCAGTTCGACTTCAACGAACCCAAGCGCTTCGGCATGACCTTTGTCGATCATGACGGCAAGGAAAAGCAGCCCTACATGGTGCATCGTGCCTTACTTGGCTCCATTGAGCGCTTTTTTGGGGTGCTGATTGAGCACTATGGCGGTGCCTTCCCTGTCTGGCTTTCTCCTGTTCAGGTCCAGGTGATTCCCGTGGCTCCTGCCTTTGAAGCGTATGCAAAATCGGTTGAAACCGAGCTTCGTCGCCATAACCTTCGTGCGGATGTCGATCTTTCGGACAGCAGAATGAATGCAAAGATACGTAATGCCCAGAAAGAGAAGATCCCCTACATGCTGATCCTTGGCGAAAAGGAACAGGAAAGCCGAAGCGTATCGCTTAGAAAACGAAACGGCGAACAGGTCAATGGCCTTGCCCTTGATGAGTTTATCGCTCAGACCCTGAAGATTGTTGCTTCAAAGGAAAATGTATGACCCATAATGAACCATCTGCACAGTTACAAAACCTTGATCGAGAGATCAGAAACCTTGATTCGATTGCTCAGCTTCTATCCTGGGACCAGGAGACCGGTATGCCGCCAAAGGCGGTCACCGGTCGTGCCGAGCAGATATCGCTTATCGAAGGAATGGTTCACGACAGGGTGGCCGGAGAGGAAATGGCTTCGCTTCTCGAAGGGGCTGATACCTCCGACCCTCTGATCAGAATGCTGCGGCGGGAGCACGATCGGGCAGTGAAGCTTCCCCGGCGGCTGGTAACGGAACTGGCCAGGCAGCAGACCACGGGCCAGCTCGCCTGGCGCCATGCCAAGCAGGAGAACAACTATGAGGCCTTCCGACCCTATCTTGAAGAGCTCTTGAAGCTGACGCGGGAAAAGGCCGACGCCATCGGCTGGGAAGATGATCGATACGATGCGCTTTTGGATGAGTATGAGCCCTGGATGAAAAGCTCCACAGTTGACCGCCTTTTCGACGAGATGGGCTCCTCTCTTTCCTCTTTACTGGACAGGATTCTCGATAAGAAGGCTGTCGACGATAGTTTTCTTTTCCTCCACTATCCCGAGGAGGGACAGCGCCTTTTTTCCCGTGAGGTATCCGAAGCGATGGGCTTTGATTTTGCCCGCGGTGCGATTGCCGAATCCGTACATCCCTTTACCATCCGTCCCGGTGACGACGATATTCGTATAACCACGAAGTACGACGAGGGGGCATTCAAAACGGCCATTTTCGGAACAATCCATGAGACCGGTCATGCCCTCTATGAACAGGGGGTTGCTCCCTCGTATGTCGGCACCATCCTGGGGCAGGGCAGCAGTCACGGAATCCACGAATCGCAGTCACGAACCTGGGAGAATATCATCGGAAGAGGTGCTGCCTTCTGGCGTTATTTTTATCCCAGATTACAGAATATTTTCCCCGAAAATCTCTCTTCCGTTCCTTTTGAGCGTTTTTTGCTTGCCGTGAATAAGGTGAAGCCTTCGGATATCCGCACGGAGGCCGATGAGGTCACCTACGGATTGCATATTGTTCTGCGCTATCGGCTTGAGCGAAAGATGCTTTCCGGAGATCTGCCTTTACGTGATCTTCCCGAGGCGTGGAACGCCCTCAGTGAAGAGCTTTTGGGCTTTCGTCCCGAAACAGATGCCGTGGGTGTGCTGCAGGATACCCATTGGTCCGGAGGGGCCTTTGGTTACTTTCCTACATATGCTCTGGGGAATCTTTACGGTGCCCAGATTTTCGCCGCTCTGCGAAAGGAGGTTTCTGACCTTGATGCGCAGATAGCTGCCGGACACTTTCATGTGCCGCTTTCCTGGTTGACGGAAAAGGTGTATCGCCATGGGGCGGCCCGTACGGCGAATGAGCTTATGACATCTGTAACCGGAGAGCCTGTACAAGCTTCTTATTTTGCCAGATACCTCGAGGAGAAGTATACTGGTTTGTATGGGCTATAGCACGCTTATTGCAGAAAATATTTATACCTGGCTCTTTTTTGCCTCGTTTTTCTTCGGATGCGCCGTCGGAATCCTTCCGGCGGCCTTGTTACGACGCTTTTGGGGACGGAAAAACGGGCACATCTCAATTACGCTTTCACTTTTTCTTCTTATCCTTGCCGTCGTATCGTTGCTGGGCGCCATCTTTTTTGTTTCTCTCCCCCAGGTGCTGTGGGGCAAATCTCTGCTCTTCTTCTGCCTTGTCGTTTTCGCCCTCGGGATGCTTGTCCGGATAGGATGGCAGATACTGCTTCCTCTTCTGCTCGCCCTGCTTCTCATTTTCGGCCTTCAGCTTCACCATGATCTTGACGCCTGGTTTCCTCTTTCCGATGGAAGGGCGCTTGGCGAATTTCGCCTGATTCGTCTTACGGAACAAACTGTTGATGTTGACCTCTTGTCGGGCGGCTTCCTCCGCTCCGCTCTCTTCCGCCTTGATGATGGGCGGATATATATCCCCTATCGTCGATTGAAACCCGATCCCCGCCTTTTCTTTCTGCCTCCCACAGGTTTTGTTGCTTCGCAAGATGTCGACAACCCTATGCCCTTTTCGTCGTCCGCTGCCAGGATGATGACAAGATTGAGACTATGGTCTTTATCCTCCGAGATCTCTGAATCCGCCGAAGCTCGCACGTTAGAGCAGTACGGCGTCTATGTTTTCAAAAAAGCCGATCGCTTTGTGGTTGATATCCGATAGCTGCCTGCCGATAGATGAAATAATGATTGTTGTCTTGTATAAAAACGACCGGTCCGGAAGGACTCGATATTATACCCTGCATGATCGGCAGGGGAACCTTTTTTCTCCCTACTCACTTTCGATCCTGTGGGGAAATGCTCCCGGCGCAGGGCGTGAACGTGAATACGTGTTTACCAGCGGGAAAGATAAGGAGCGGATGATTCGGACGCGGATTAGAAAGCGCCTTCGTAGCGGATATCATCATTTGTACAGTTTTTCTCGTAAACCGGAGGAGCGGCGCTTTCTCAGACAGGAAGTGATTAACTTATAACTGTTGTTCCCATGGGATTGACGAAACGTTTTGTAAAAACTAATGTCAATGTATGAATTTACCAAACAAATTGACCGTTTTTCGGCTTATCCTTTCTCCTCTTTATTTTATCGTTTTTTTTCTGCCTGTCTGGACGGGGAGATTGGAAATGGTTTCGGCTTTTGTACTTCTTGTGATTTTTCTCGGCATTGAAGCCAGCGATGTGCTCGACGGACATATTGCCCGATCCCGAAATCTTGTAACCGACATAGGTAAGGTTCTTGATCCCTTTGCCGATGTATTCAGCCGGATGACCTACTTTATTTGTTTTTCTGCAGTAGGTTTGATGCCTGTGTGGATCTTTGTCATCCTTATTTATCGGGAACTTGCCATCACCTTTCTCCGCATGTACATGATCAAAAAGGGCTTTGTGATGGCTGCGTCGATTTGGGGGAAAATCAAAGCGGTCTTTTACGCATTTTCAGGGATCATCGGACTTGCGACTATCTTTACCGAACGACTTTCTCCCTCTGCGGGAATACTGCCGACCCTGCGTAACATCAGCTTTGTCGTCTTTTTGATTGCCGCCTTTGCTTCGGTGGCCTCCTTTCTTACCTATGTGAGGACGGCCGTTGTTTCGGAGCGATCCGGCGGGGCGCGAGAAGCCTAAGGAAGACTTGTGCGAAATATTGCTGCTTTTCGCACCGAATCGATTTCACTGCGGTTCCTTTTTACCGATATAGACGATACGGTTACGACCGACGGCCGTGTGACAGCCGATGCATATGAGGCGATTTGGAGGCTTTCCAGGGCCGGTATTTCCGTTATTCCCGTTACCGGCCGTCCCGCAGGATGGTGTGATCTCATTATCCGGCAATGGCCGGTAGATGCAGTGGTCGGCGAAAATGGGGCCTTTGTTTACTACCGTACCACAGATGGATCCATCCGTACCTATACCCATCCTTCGATCGCCGATGAAGACCTGACATCACGTCTCGCAGAGGTGCGGGAGGCTGTGCTGGAAGAGGTTCCGGGAAGTAGGGTCGCCCGTGATCAATTTTGCCGTAAGTACGATCTCGCCATCGATTTTCGGGAAGATCCTCCCGATCTTGGGCTCGAAACCGCAGAGCAGATAAAACAGGTCTGTGAACGTTTTGGGGCGGTCGCGAAGATCAGCTCGATTCATGTCAATTGTTGGTTCGGATCTTACGACAAGCTTTCCATGGTTACTGCCTTTATGCAGTACCGGTACGGCCTCGGTGAGGCTGAATTAAAGCAGACTGCTGTGTTTTGTGGGGATTCTCCAAATGATGAACCGATGTTTGCCTTTTTCCCTCACTCGTTTGGGGTCGGTAATATCACTGATTTTTCCCATCTGATGCGCCATCTACCTGCCTGGACGGCTTCGAAACGGGGTGGAGAAGGTTTTGCCGAAATCGTCGGAGCACTTTTGCGGGAGGGGCGAGGCAGCGGGCGAAGAAAACGTGTGCCCGTAAGCGGCGACCAGCTCCGTATCGCGATTTTTACCGATTCTTTTTTGCCTCAGGTCAATGGCGTAGTTACTTCAATCATGAAACTTGCCGAAAACCTTGCGGAGCGGGGTCACTATGTGTTGCTTTTTGCTCCGGCTCATCGAAAGCGTCCCGATTACTCACATGAAAATGTGGATGTACATCTGATTCCGTCGATTCCTGCGAACTTTTATGAAGATTTTCGTTGGGTGGCGCCCTACGACTACAGTGTATATCGAATGCTTCGGAAGTGTAACATCGATATAGTGCACGCTATGACACCGACGCTTGTCTCCTTTCTCGGAATTCGTTTTGCAAGGCGCCTGGGCTTACCTGTTGTGTTTTCCTTTCATACGCTTATCAGTGATCCTGCCTATTACGAGCATATGTTTAAGGGGCTGATAAAGATCGAAGCGAAAACGGTGTGGAAGTTCTGCAACTACTTCAACAATGCCTCTGATCTCGTGGTGGCGCCTTCCCGGGTCACCGCAAGGCTATTGCAGGAGAATGGTTGCGAGAGTGATGTCATAACCATATCCAATGGGATAGATCCGAGGGATTTCGATAACAGCCGGGCCGATGAATTCAAAAAACGGTTCGGTCTGAAGGGGAAAACCATCCTCTATATTGGCCGTCTGGCAACGGAAAAAAGTGTACCGGTACTTATAAAGGCTTTTGATCGAATCTACCCTGCTGTTCAGGATGCCAGATTGCTCATTATCGGTGATGGCCCGGAGCGGGAAGAGCTTATGAGTCTTGCGGCCTCTCTTCCCTCGTCGGCGGCAATCATCTTTACCGGTAAAATGGAGCGAAAGGAGCTTGTTTCTTCGGGTGTTTTTGGCGCCTGTGAGCTCTTTGCTTCTCCTTCTCGGACCGAAACGCAGGGGATCTCCATTTTGGAGGCCCTGGTGAACCGCCTTCCCTGTGTCGTCGTTAATGAGGGGGCCGTCCCCGAGTTGATCCATGACGGTGTAAACGGTATGGTCGTTCCCTCGGAAAATGTGGTTGCCATGGCGAAGAGTCTGAAGTCGCTACTCCTTGACGATGAACTCCGGCGTTCTTTGGCGAATTTTCCCGAGGCCATAATTGCCCCGCATTATCTTTCCCGTGTGATCCGTGAGTGGGAGATGCGCTATTACCATCTTCTGATGCGTAATGCAGCCGGGTCCTTACCGAAAAGACCGGAACTCGCCCTTCATCGCATGATTTCCATCATTCGAGATTTCTCTTTTGACACTTCCTTGTGGAGTAAGCTCGAACGGGCCTTTGTTCGTTTCTCTTTTCGGGAAAAAGATGGACGATAATGTTTCTTTTCATGAACTTTTTACATAATGGTTGACATAAATAGCTCAGATAGGTATAGTTGCCAACGTCGCCGAAACAAAAGGCGCCGACCATCAGGTCGGTGAAGACAGTAAATCACTTTCGTTGCAGTTGACACTGAAACCACGAGCTGATATGCTGACTTTCCGATGTTTGCGAAACATCGGTGGCGATTGCCTTTGTGTTCAATGCCTGACCGACAAGAAACTTGAAAAAGTTGCTTGACAAGGTTGAGGGGATTTGGTACAACTGGCGTCACGCTCATAAAGGT
>NZ_KB899434.1 GCF_000378205.1 Sediminispirochaeta bajacaliforniensis DSM 16054
CCTAACTCTGCATCCAGGTTCAGTATACCGTTATTTACCTGCTCTATCCAGTTTCGGATGGTCTGATCGTTTATGCCGTATTCCAGGGCTACCTCACGGATACTCCGCTTCTCAGGGGGTAAGACTTTTTTCAAGACTGATTCTTTGATGGCTCTGCTGTACCTCATACTGTCTCCATAGTTCTGTTCTCTGATGAAGAAATTAAATTCTCACATCAGGCGTAATCTATGTTGACACAGGGGGTTCGCCCCAGGGACCGAATACTGGCAAAGGGTGAACATCCGCACTCCAAACCTGGTTCGGTATTACGTGTGGTGAGAGAAGTCTCGATCTACCGTTAATGGCTGGTTTAATTGCGATTTTGAACCGAAGACGATTGATACCGTTAATATTGCAAAAGCATTAGCTACTACTGTTCAGGTTCTTGTCACAGGTAAAGAGGAACCTTATAGGACGTTCAAACAAAGCAGGATCAAAAGGCTTATCCATGATTACTCCTCCACTTTTCTGAATAGTTTTTAGTCGAGTTGTGTGATGCCGAGCTGTTATTATGCCAATCGGATTCTTTGTCAAGAAAAATGGTATCCAAATGGAGTATTTTTTCCGATAAAAAAAGCATGGATTTCATTATAGGGCCAGAGAGAGGCGTAGGTCAGGGCAGGGGAAAAATCCTGTATTTTCCAGATTAGTCTTTTAAATATTTTTGATCGATAGCCTCCTGAAAAAGGAGGCTATATTTTATTTCTTCTCTAATAAGCAATAGCAGCAAGAATAAGGTCAATACTTAGAAAATCTGTTGTTGCTGTTATGTCATCCTCTGTTGTTTCAGGACTCCCCATCTTCATGCTACAAAGTATTGAATAATGCTTCGAGAATTCATACCCAATTCCTACCGACCATCCAAAACCAGTCCAGGTGTCTACCTGACCGAACCCTCACGGCCCAGAAAGAAAAGGAACTCCATCCGGCGACATACTTGTTGACATCTCTGTTGCGGATTTTTTATAATTATAATCGGGTTAAGCGTGCGGATATTGGTCCGGACAGATGAATACGCGGGGGCCCGGTGAACACCGTACTCTTTATCGATAACCTTGTTTTTTTCGGGGGGGGGCTTGCACTGCTGTTCTCCCTCGGCCAGATGATCCTGAAGAAAAAGGACGGCAGGAACTACCTCTTTGCCCTGATAATGCTGCTCATGGCTATCTACCAGTTCTGTATCTCTTTGCACCTTTTTTTCGATTCCATGTCCTGGCAGCGTATGTTTCCCTATGTTCATATGGTCAGCACCCTGTCGGTATGCATGCTCATTCCCCTGATCTATTTTTACTTCAAGGCGCTTCCCGAATTTTCTTTTAGCTTTTCAAAAAAAATGCTGCTTCATTTTATTCCAGCTGCGGCGACAGTTATTGTCCTGGCCATTCTGACCACCCAAATAGGGTATCCTCTGGATGCGACCATAGCCGGCCGGGACTACAAGGGCTACGTATACAAAACCCTTTTTCCCGTGCGGATTGTTTCCGTTTCCACGGTTGTCCTTCAGGGAATATATCTGCTCGCCATTACCCGGCACTATGTATCCCTGTACAGGAAGGCCCGTGTCGATAAGAAAGACAAGTACGTAGTAGTACTGTTTTGGAGCTTTATCACACTCTTTTTTATTCTATTTTCCGGCTTATTTATAGCCATTTTCACCGTCAAACACGATGATATCTCAAAGCTGTACAATCTTTATACCCTGCGGTTTACCATTGTTACTGTTTTTACATTACTGTACAGCTACCGGTACCCCTTTGCCATGAACATCGTCAACACGGAAACCCTGCGAACCTATTACGCCCGCTCCCAGACCGATAAGCTGCCGCTTGACACCGTTGTAGAACAACTGGAAAAGATGATGACCGAAGACAAGGTGTTTACCGATGAATCCCTGACCATTGAAAAGACGGCGGATGCTCTGGGCATAACATCCCATCAGCTCTCGGAAATTCTCAACACCCGCCTGCAGAAAAATTTCAGTACCTGGCTGAAAGAAAAACGGATTGCCGAGGCCTGCACTCTTCTTATTAAAAAGCCGGACGCGAAGATTATCGAGATATCCCTTGACTGCGGTTTCGGTTCCCTGTCCACTTTCAATGCCGCTTTCAGACAGATAACGGGGTGTTCGCCCAGGGCATACCGAAAACAGTCCGGCCTTGATGGAGCTTCTGCAAAAAAGCGCAAATAGCCGCCTGTCTCAAGCGAGTGAAAAACCAACGGCGGCAAGCCCTTTGTCGAATATCAGGTGGTTTTCAAATAACGCGTAATGAATAGCCATGATATTTTCCTTGAAAAAAATCGCCAAGGAAGGATTAGGGCCCGCCCCAATTGCCTTATCGCCCCCGCTGTTTCCGGCTACCTCCGGGCCGCCGGGCGCGGGCGGGCAATTTCCGCTTCCATCCCTCACGCGCCCCGCCGTGGTCCTTGCCGTGTTTACTCCGTGGCTTGTCCTGATAAAAGGCCACGGCAAAACCGCCTATGGTTCGCACACCACGCGGAAGCCGCAGTAGTTGAGGCCGGTCCGGGGGTTCCGTCGGGGCCCTGCGGCCCCGACCGCTTCGCGCCCAAACCGGCCCCAGACCCGCTAAAGTTGCGCTATCGCGCTCTTTCTTCTGGGGCACTCAACGCTCCGGGCCCTCGCGTTGAGCCCTCACGCGGGGCTGCGAAGCGCTGCTGTAACAGTTATTCCCGTGCAGGCGGGAACCCATGGATTGCCCGGTCAAGCCGGGCAATGACAATTAGTGGTTAAAAAGCCCGTGCTGGACGAACTGGGTTGTAACCGTTCTTAGACCATTCCTCTGATGAACCATTATCTAATCTCCGCCTATACCCCTTCATAGAATCGACCTCAGACGACGACCAGCAATAAGATGATTCACTAAAGTCCCAGTCCCCCAGACCATCTAAATACAGATTGGTATACATGGCATTAAGTTCGTCGCTTGAGGGCAGAAACCAGTCACTGTAGCCGCCTGATTCATAACTGTTACAGGCATGGGCGGCATTATCTGTCATGGTGTCATCGGCTATTATGTCCAGGGTGTTTTGTGCCCCTGTTCCTATGGCTGTTCCATCTGCACCGGATACTGTATAATCATATGTACCCCACTTTTTTTGATTAGAAATATTCTCAGGTGCCGCCTCCAGGTAACGCCAGTCGTCGGTGAAGCTCCCCTTGTCGTAAAAAATGTACCCGCCGGCTGGACCGATGTCCCCGACATCAAGGGCATCCCAGTAAACGTAGAGGGTGGTATCCGCCGTAATGGTAAAGGTGTCTCCGGGTTGATAGGTGGTACCGTTACCGTCGGCCTGGGTGTTCCAGCCGCCGAACTTGAAGGCCTCCGCCGTTCCCGCTGCGGGAATTTGTACCACTGAGCCGCTAATATTTGCGGCGGTTATCGTTGCTACGCCCGCTTCGTATTGTGCTGTGTCTTCCGGTACTGATCCCTCTGTGCTGCCGTTGGCGTCGTAGGTTATTGTATGCAGATTCGGTACGGTTATGGCGTCGGAGGTGCTGGAGCCTGAACTGCCGTAGTCGTTTACCGCCCATATCCGGTAGCTTCGGGTGGTTCCCCGGGGCACGTCTGTGTCATCAAAGGAAACAGTACTCCCTTCCGCCATTGTCAGCTCCGTCCAGGTGCTTCCCCCGTCGTCGGAATACCGAATCGGGAACACTGCTTCGTTGGCGGAGTTATCCGCCCAGGTCAGGTTGATGGTTGTGCTTCCCGCTTCCCGTGTGGCGGTAAGGTTCGATGGTGCCTCCGGGGCGCTGTTGAAGTCGGCGGCGGCCAGAGCAATGGTCTTGCGGCTTGTCAGCTTGTCGTAGACCCGCACCAGCTCGCTCACGGTTACAAGGGCTGTTCCCCCGCTGTCCTTCAGCTTGACAACAAGCAGGGTTCCCGCGGAGGCGGCCCCCACTCCCGTTTCCGTCACGGTGTAGCTATAGACCCCCGATTCGGGACCCGACAGAACCCCCTCCGTCCCTGCGGTTCCTCCCAGGGTGTAAGTCACCGAATCGACGGCTGTTATTGTCTCCGGCCAGGTGATGGTCACCTCCACATCACCGGTTCCGGTTGCCAGAGGCGACAGAGCAAAGGCCAGTTCCCCCGACGCTTCTATCGTCTTTTCAAGGCTTCCTTCCAGCAGGAGATCCCCGGAGGCATCCGCCCCGCTGAAAGCCTGGAGGATAAAAGTCCAGGTTCCCGTCTCCAGGGTAATCTGTGCGTTCGCAAGGTCGGCCCAGGTTTCGGTACGCGTGGTCTCTCCCTGCACCGCAGTCAGTTTATAAGAAGCGATGTCAATATCGTCTTCCTGCACCGTCACCGTCCGGGCGCTCATCGTTCCGGCTGATACCGTCAGGATGACCGGCTCCCCATCGGAGGAGGCCGACGAGGGGTCGGTGAGGAGCATGTTGCAGCCGGCAAACACGAGGACCGTTAGCATGATCAGTATAGTGATACCGGTAAACCGGCGAATCTGTTTTCTCATATCTGTACTCCTTATTATTACAAGCATCAGAGTCCGAAGAAGTAACCACAGATGGACAGTCAGATAAACACAGACTTTCGTGAGGGATGAACTGCTTCCCCATCCCTGCGGTTCTCTGCGTCCTCTGTGGCTTTCCCTCCTGATTACCCCTGTCCCTAATTGGTTACTGTAATGGCAACCCTTGCCGAAGAACCGTTCCCGTCGACGTCTTCCACTACCACCATCAGCTCATGACTTCCCGCATCTACGCTACTGGTGTCCAGCTCCAGGGTTTGGGTCGTTACGCCCAGGGCGCTTCCGTCCAGATACCAGGCGTAGGAGGCGTAGGTTTCGCTAACGCTCACGGACAGGGTCTGGTCCTTTGCCACCGTAAAGGTGTCGGACAGAGTTATCATACCCCCCGCCGGAACAGAAATAGTCGCGGTGATGGTGCTGTCGGGCGTCCACTTGGCGTAGAGGGTTACGTTCCCGGTGGATCCGGCGGATATCCCGGTAACCTGCGTCTCGAAGCCTGAGTCGCTGTACCAACCGCTGAAGGTGTAGCCGGTTCTGGACGGGGCTTCCAGGGCAATGGCGGAGCTTTCAATGGTATAAGTCGCTGGATTGGAGGCACTGTTTGTCCCACCGTTCAGGGAGTAGGTGATGGTGTACGCGGTGGGCGTCCATACCGCATACAGGGTTACATCCGCCGTGCCCATGGTGAACTCCTCCTCGTCGGTATAGGCCGCTCTTCTCCCGGTACCTGTGGCCCAGCCGACAAAGGTGTAGCCCTCATAGGTAAAGGTGTTCGCCGGTAGCGTTACCGTTGCCCCCTCGGCCACCATTTGGGCTGCCATGGTTCCGCTGCCGCCGTTCGCGTCGAAGCTCAGGGTGTGTACGTTCTGCGACCAAGTCGCGTAGAGGGTCACATCCCCCGTTCCCATGGTGAAGGTTGCGCCCTCCAGGTAGGTGGTTCCGCTTCCGTCGTCAGCGGTGTTCCAGCCGCTAAAGGCGTAGCCGTTCAGGGCAAGCCCTCCGGTGTTGCCCAGGACCGTTACCTCGTCGCCCGCAAGGTACGCATCACCGTCCGTGGGAACCGTCCCCGAGTTCGCGCCGTTGGCGTTGTAGGTGACGGTGTAGGTCTCTGCCGGCCTCACATGATCTGTTGTTCCGTTGGGACAGCCTGCAAAAATAAGCAAGGCCAGAACGGCCGCCGTCGCGACTATGACACTTTTTCTTATCATCTCTGTTCTCTTCATCTCTGTCCTCCTGTGACTCGAATTGTCTCCCGGGTATCCGTGACAGGCGGAAGGAAGATTTTTCTGCAATCAGGAGCAACTGTAGACGGTTTTTTACGGTAACTCTCACGAATTTATGAATCTGGCAGTTTTTTTAAGAAATTTCCGCGTCCGAGTTTTCAAGCCGGGAACTGCAAAGAGGATACGGAGGAAAATCCTTTACGAGGGGTGAGTAAGGTTCCGGACTCACCGGGCGTAAGACAGGGCTCTATCTGAATTAGAGCCAATGCGTAAGAGCAAATCTGGGTAGTATTGCAATCTCAATAAAGACGAATATAAGTGCTCTTGATGAAATAAGAAGGCTTAGAGGCGGAACCGGCGGCAGAAGATGGCCCTTAAAGCCAGGGGCTTCGTGAATCTCGTGCGGACCATAATGCTTAATTTCCTTTCCGTGGTATAATCTCTAATAAAGAAAGATTATTTGCATGAATTTCATGTTGATAAAGAGAGTTATATGGCATTGTGACTTATCATAAGGAAGTATTTTGGAAGATTTTTTTATCAAAACAATGCGTCTTGGATTCAGTAAACGGAGTAGGCAATTATTACCGCAAGCGACAAGTCTTTGGGGTGATTCTAATGTAACAAAATTCATTGGAGGATGTATGTCTTATGATGAGGAAACCGTCACCTATGTCCTGAAGTTGGACTCTTTTGGGGGAATCTAATTTACCATCTATGAAAAATAACAAAGACCAACTAAACATATTGAGAGATTTTCTAAATCTCTGTACAGAATATGGAATTGAAACGTGGTTGATGGGAGGTTGGGGACTCGATTTTCTATATTCAGAAGAAACAAGAACCCATAGCGATATTGATTTGATTGTAGCCAGAAACGATTATTCTTCAATCTCAGGCGTCATTACCAGTTTTGCAGATATCATAATAAATAATACCATACAGAAAATTACGTTTTCCAAAAGTGGAATAGAGTTTGATATTTGTTTCTTTTTTGAGATTGATCAGCAGTATTATCTTGATCTTGATGAAAAAGATCCTTTAGTTTATCCAATGCCTCAGAATTCATTCCCCAAGGACAAGTTCTCCATATTTTCAGACATTGAAGTTAGAACCATATCGTGGGAAGCTCAATTCGTCGCAAAACAAGGTTTTGTCTATTACTCCGGACAAGCTTTGCGGGAAAAGGATAAACAGGATTTATGTGTGATCAAAAATAATCTTACGGAGTCTTTGGAAGAACTTGAGACACTGCTTCCAGGAATCAAAAAAGAGGGGCTTGATCCGACAGCTCCCCCAACGTGAACTTTCGTATAACAAGACTGTAGGCCCCCCCGAAATAGAGAAGAATCTTTTCTTCTCATATCTTTATTTGTGCAAAGTGTCTGAATTAATTTTCTCTATAACAATTTTTCCCGGTATGGACAGCCTTTATAATCTTCTGTTTCTTCTTGAGGTCTTTGAACGTACCGCTCCATTCTTTTGAAGCGTTTGAAGGGAGTTTACATCCATCAACTGCGAACCTATTTTTTCGATTAAGCCGAGATCTGCGCAGATAATAATGACTTCTCCACTTTGTAGCGAGAATCAAAGGCAGATATATCTATTTTTTTCTCGATTAGATAATTGAGTTCACATCTACATTATTGTGCTGTACAGTTGATTGGAGGTTTTCCTACAGGTTCAACAGCGAATAGGCGGTTCCGACGATATAATGCCGGAAGGGAACTTGTGGATGAAGCTACGGCCGCTATCCTTGATGCGTAACAATTCTTGTAAGTTCCTTTTGTAGAACTTGTGAGAAATTTATATGTAATTCTTCAGCCTCATCATTGAGCCATTTAGGAATTGTAAGAGTTTTCTTGACTGATTTATTTTCCTGTTCTGAATAGACTAATTCCATCCAAGCAGTAACAAGAGAAACAAAGCATCCGTCAGATACCTTGATGCTCACAGGGTTTGATGGTGCAGGTATAGGGTCGCCATCATTTTCTAAGCTATAAAGATGACCGCGTAAGGCCTCTTCAGCCATTGCCAAAGCTTCTTCATACCCTCTCCCAAAAGTAAAACAGCCAGGCAAATCTGGGAAAGAAACATTATAGTAGTTGTCTTCAGGCTCGAAAACTGCCGGATAGATGTATTTTTTCATCATAATCCTCCTGCGGACTATTTGAGTCCTGCCTACTTCAAAATTGAATTACAAGTCCCTTTCGGAACATCCTTTCTTGGATGCGGGACAGTAACCTTTCCGGGTTTCAAGGGATGCTTAAAATGATAATGGTCTCCATGTACTGTCATAAGTACCCATCCATCTTTTTTAAGCATCTTGATTATTTCCCGCGAGTCCATAATCACTTCCTGTTGAATAACAAATATAATACGTATAATAACACGTGTCAATAAATGCAGTTTACTACGTTGATAGTTCCTTTCCTACATCCCGTACAAGGATGGGATCGGCTCCGCCGTCAATGAGGTGAGTAATCAAAGAACTTTTAAGCGAGTAGGGCGTGCGCTTTCGTCCCTCTGCGTCATCCACCGGCAAACCGAGCGTCGCCATCATGTGGGCGAAACGTTTTGGGAAAAACGCATATGGTAAACGCTGGCCAGTGTCGTCATGACAGAAAACAGGATCATTTTCATTTATACGTATCCTGGTATCAGCATACTCCTGCAGAGTTGTTACCAATCCTTCGATGATAGGAACGCTCCTTGGCCCTGTGGCTTTTGTCTGGCGGAATGTTACCATATCGCCTTCGATATCTCCCCAATTGAGGCGAAGAATAGCAGAGGGTCGTTCTCCTGTTGTGAACATCATCAAAGCAAATGTGTAATGTTCAGGGAAAACGATGTAGTCTTGTGTATGCTGCCCGTTGCCTATAGGGAAAATTGCGAATCGAAAGAAATAATTTTACAATATATATAAAAAGGCAAAGGGGGATATCATGTCAAAAAATCTTATTGCTTCTGTTTGTATTGTTTTGCTGTTAGCTGGTTGTGCTTCAGTGAAACAGACGAACAATTCAAAGCGTATCTGGGAATCAACTACCATCACCACTGAATCAAGAGACGATGAAGCCGTAAAGCATATTTTAGCTGCTAGTGTCATAGAGTTGAGGAACATGTATGAAACTGAACTGGTTAATATACGTGTTGAGAAAGAACAAACCCTTGTACATCTTGACGAATTGCGAAAACAAAAGAAATGGTCGAAACTTCTGGTCTGGGTTGGTGCTGGAGGTGGCGGAATTATATCGGCCATTGCTAATTTTGTTCCGGAGAATGATGATTTCTCAATGGTTGGAGGCTATGCTGGTGCTGTAGGTATAGTTGCTATTGGCGTTTCAACTGCATTTGACTTTCAGCCATCGCTAATTCAAGAGGAGTATGATGCGTATCAAAGGTACCTATATGCTTTAATCGAGACGGATGACCAGTTTTCTGTATATAAGGTTGAACTTTACGAAAACAGCGAAGAGAAAAATATCATAGAGGAAGCAAAAACCGTTTTAGCAGAAGGCCGGGCCAGATTGAAGGCTGCAAACCCTCTTATCAATTATGAAGGCATTATATCAGTTGAATAGAATTTGCTATCTTTGGAACTGTATAATCTTGCATTTGATAGCCTTTCGGAGGCTGCCAGTTACCAGATATTCTACGGTAATATCGAGAGCTTCAGCTATCGCAACAGCCTGATCTGCATTCGGCATTATTTTCCTTGTAACCCAGCCATTAAAGGTCCGATAGCTAACATTCATATGATTGGCCACCCATTCTTGCGTAGTGTTTTTCTTTTTTTCTGTAATTTACGTCTATTCCACAACGTCTTATCATCTATATCGGCCAATTATTCAGAGTTTTCTATACAGTAACACAATTAATATGCCGTAGAAATATGTACCGTTCCGCCGATTAGAAAGAGAATCAGACCAGATGCTATCATTATTATTTTCATAGACATTGTATCTGCAAGGGGGCCAAAAACAGCCATTCCAATAGGAAGAAAAAGCGCATAAGCGGAACTGAGCAATCCGAACACCCGTCCTTGCATTGAAACCTCTGCATTTTCCTGAATTAACGTTGTTGCTGCTGTTTGAGTAATGGTAAGGGCAATTCCGTACAAAAGCATGCATCCAAGATACAAAATGAAGTTTGGTGAAAAACCCATTCCGACGGCAAGCACACCGAACAAAGCAAGTCCTGTGGCAAACGTCTTCTGTCTGTTTTTGAATCCCCCCCATGTACTCATCAAGATTCCACCGCCGGTCATACCGAAAAAGCCGACAAGCTCAACCGCTGTCATATACCAATATGCCGTACCGTATGTACGGTTCACATACAGCTGCGCAAGAAATCCCGCAGGAGTACTTAGAAAAATAAAAAGCCCGTATACAATCAGAACACGCGCTATCAAAGGGGACGATGCAACATAGCGCAATCCGTATTTCATGTCGGTAAAAAAGGTTTGCTTTGTGTCAGAAGCATTTGTTTCCGGTACAGCATCCCCTTTCCCTTCCGAGGTAATCTGTGGAATTGCCACGAATAGACACATGCTGATTCCGATTGCGGCGGTTACGACATCCACCAGCAGAGCATACCGAATAGAACTATATGAAAGCAGCATACCGGCAGCCGCTGGGGACGCAAATTGCATAACTGCTTGGAAAGTTGCGTTTATTCCGTTGAATCGCATGAGCTCGGTTTCCGGCGCTATCGACGGCAACACTGCATATACGGCCGGGGTCTGAATTCCGGCACCAAAAGAACGTACAGCAGACATCACAAGTAGGGCATACAGCAGCATATTCTGATGTCCGGCACCAACAATATACGGCACAAGCAGAAACATGCCGAACGTAACAAGTGCAATAACCGCATCTGTACCAATTATGATGTGTTTACGGTCATACCGGTCAGCCCATACACCGCCTGCAAATGAAATCAAAAACTGCGGTAGATACGAGCAGATTGTAAATACGGCCACCCACTTTCCGAGCGAAGTTTGCTTCGTCACAAACCAGATGACAGCCATCTGTACAACCGTTGACCCAAACAGCGTCATGGCCTGACTTACTAAAAAAAGAACTGTATTTGTCTTCCAATTTTTCATAGTGAGTAAATCTACAATGCGGAAACTGTCTGTTAATAGAAAAAAAAGGACATTTTACACCGGCTGTGAGAAATAATCCGAATATGGAGAACTGCCTTTGACAAGTAGCAACGGAGTCAGCCCGGTAAACGCTTTGAATTCCTTTATCATGTGCGACTGGTCAGAGAAACCACAGGCATAGGCTATATCAGCAAAACGATCTAAAGTTTCCGCTTTATTCTGCATCATGCTAAGTGCACGCTGAAATCGCACAATACGGTAAAACTCTTTCGGATTCATGCCGAGTATATCGGAGAAAATCCGACTGAATTGTTTTTGTGAAAGATTTGTTGTTTCCGCCAATTGGGGAAGGCTTACGAACGGATTTCGGTTCATTTCACGAACAGCGCCGCGAACACGGTTTGTATTCAAGTCTCTATGCGAGTTAGAAATTTGCTGCAAAAGCCACGCCTCAATCAGATTGATGCAAGTGTCCTCATTTTCTGTTTCAATGATACGTTTTGAAAGTTCATTCAAGCTCCTGTTGAAACAACGCAAGAAAAAAACACGGTTTTTGCAAGAAAATATCTATGCTGTTAATTACAAACTATGAAAATCAATTACAACATAGCGTTCAAGAAATAGAATCAGATTTCTCTGTTATTTCAGCAGGTTTCCCTGGCCAGGAGACTTCCTGCGGGAAGCCTGGCTGCAATGGAAGATCCCTGAGTGCCTGTCGGTAGGTTTTCCAGGCCGTTTTATCGGATAGGGGATAGTCGGCCATCATGATGTAGTCACTCTCTGAAAGTAGCCTGTCTCGTTCTAAGCGAACCCGTTCTGCGAGTACCTCATCGGGGACTATCCAGCCCGTTTCACTCCACACAGCCATAGGGTCCGGCGGCTTTATATCGGTCATACTTTCATCGGGTTCCTCACCAAGAGACAGGCGTACAGATTTTCCAGTTGCTTTGTCCCAGTAGGGAACACCGGTATAGTCAGATTTGATTATGTACTTTCCGTCTTCCCAAACTGTTGTTTGATTCTCACCTACAGAGGTGATCAGCCCCTTGTCCACGGCCTGCTCCACAGAAATACGGCAGCCTGTACTGTCAAAAAACCGTGCATCACACCCCTGGTGGATTTCTGCACTGTCGGGGTATGCTATGGAACCATCCGGTTTTGTCACACTCGAAATTATTGATTGAACTACATTGTCATCATCAATGATTGCATAGATCATTTTCGTGCCGCCTCCTTATGCTGTACGTTTCCACACGCGGAACGTTCTATTTCTCATACGTGTTTCGCTACCGACTCTAGGAGTCCCATTCACATCATCGCTTACAAAATCCCCCATGTAATTCTCCCCTGATATTCCGGTTTTGCTGTAATAGCCTGTTTGAGAATTAGCGGTTGTGCCCCTGAATGTTATTGAATCAGCCCCCGTCCTCCCTGTCGCTTCACCGGTATAACCTAACGTTTGACATAAGAGTTCAACAATAAATCCTTGGAATTGATCTTCTTGTATACCACTGCCAAACGCCAATGCATTTCCACCAGGTGTACGGAATGTTATCCCTTCATTTTCAAACAGAGCCGTCCACGTCCCGGGTAGTCCAAGACTTCCAGGCGCTGAGGCTCCTGGAAGCTGCACATAGGATGATCCGACTGGCCAGACTGCATTTTTGATAGACGTCTCCAAGGCATCCAAATATGCTTTTATCCTTGCCTCAGACGGGACAACGCTCGCGGAGCTACCCATAGTACCCGATGCCGACAGCGTCATGTTGGCCGTCTTGATCAATCTGCCTGTTGCATCGGCAAACAAACCTATCTCGCCGTCTGCGAACCCGGACCCCGATGGCCTTACAAATCGATCATCATGCTGCGAGTCATGGCCCGATATCTGGGAATCTACATAGCTTTTAGTTGCTGCATCAGCTGAGGCCGATGGATTTGCAAACTGGGCGCGGCCGTTAGAGTCCCTGACCACCATCCTCGATGCGGTTGCCGCGCTGACAGCCCCGTGTGCTGTCGTTAAATCTGTATGTTCTTTTATTAAAGCAGCAACGGCATTTTTCACCTGGTCAGTAGCTGTGTTATTAGGAGACGATCCTGCTGAAGAAATTAAAGCTTCTATATTATCCAGTATCAGATTGATTGTTTCAGGATCGATAAAAGATGGCTTTTCTTCAGGATTTTCAGGATTCCCGATGGTGAATTTCCCATCTTTTAAGCCGGGAAATGATACCGCCTCTCCATCTATAGTTATTGCCCTTTCATTTGGATATAACCCCATGATTCACTCCTAGGAATAAAAGAAACTTACGATGTAATTCGATTGTAAAATGCTGAGTAAATAGGACTCAAGAGTAGCTCTTATTGATTCCTCCGCATTTGATATATAAAGGTAGATGGTTGAAAACCATGCTGGTCCTGCTATGCGTTTGTCAAACCTGGTGTATCCATAAAATGCTGGCTTTACTGGAAACGTATATTTAATGAAATTGGCATCATATTGAGCACATATATCTATAAAAACCTGTCTGTTGATGTTTTCTATCTTTGTTGATTTGAGCAGCTTTCTTCTTTCCGACAATTCCAAGTTAGCATTTTCGATATTAAAAATCCGTTCCCAGTTATCAATCAATTCGGTGGTGGTATTTATATATGCCTCTTTCAACAAAGCCGCCTCACGGGCTCTAAAGCGGTTGAGCTCTGCCCCTTTTGCATCACTCCATTTATAGATGTCACTCGTTTTATCAGCAAGTTGCTGATCCCAGAAATCTCCAGGAGGTAAAAGTTTTTGGACTGCTATTGTGTATTCTTCTGACGAGGGTATTACTAAAGCCAATTGATGTCTCCTAAATCAAGTAACTGAAGGATCGTAGAGCTGCCAGTTTCGAGAGTAACAGAAGCATCAGTTATTATGGTTCCATCGACGATAGCATCACGTAGTTGATAGGATGTTATGGAACTTCCCGGCTTGATGTTTAACGCCATCCAGGATTTTATGCGTATTTCAGTGGTATTCCGATTACTTTCAGTATCTTCGGTACTTATTAATTCAATTGATGGATTTACATAGATAATATCAGGCGTTTTAACGGTATATAAAACAGGGGGAGCATTTTGATATATGTAGTCACTGACAATATCCAAATCAACAACCTGGGACAATCCTGTTTCATGGTTACCACCAGCGACTTGAATAAGTAACGCCCCAAACGGGCCATAATTTTTGAATTCCCACGCTTGTTCTACTTCGATTGATGCATCTATCGCCCAAGCTGCAAAGTCTCCGGGCTTGCCATATCGAGATGAATTTCTGATATAATTTAGTACTCGGATCAGGTATTCGTCATCAGATTCTGCATCTACTCCACCAGTAATACTGTCTTCAAGAACAATGGTGGTATCCTCTATGCCTTTAGGCACATTGGATATGATAGTAAGCTCCGTTCCCTGATCCTGGTTGCCATCAGACCCATTCGTTGATGCCTTAACCGTAGCATTGATAACTCCTTCATCACCAATTTCAGAGGCTTCAGGCAAATAGTATTCTTGGCCATTTGGCGCCTCGAGCAGGATACCAGCAGGAATGGATCTCCCAACGGAACCAGAAAACTGTACCATTCCTGACGCTCTTTGCGCAGTCAAAATAGGAACACGGTCACTCCAATGAGCTCTGAGGTTATCACTACTTGCTGTGTCGGGAAATATCTGGCGAGCCAGATATACGAGATTACCATATAATTGGTGATAGATTCCGGCATCTACCTTTCCTATCATCGTCAACAAGTCGTAGCGTACCGTTTTTGATAAGGGTGTGAAACGAGATTTGTAGTCATTTTCTATACGGTCCTGCAGGTTAGAGATGCTCGGTCTTTCAAAATCCATACCACACCCCTTCTATTATTTCAGAAGCCCCAGAGGGCTTTGTAATCTTAACGTTGTAATTTATTCGATTTTTTCCTGTTAACTCTGTTTCACATTCAACATCTTCAGCTATTCCATCATCCTTCAGCCATGATAAAGCCCTGATTATTTCCTGTTTGACGTCGGTAAGAAGGTCTGCAGTCGTTTTTCCGGTCTGCCGAAGTAGCCACAGATCACTACCAAATTCAGGGTCTGCCCACCATCTCCCGCGATCTGTACCAAGTGTCATTTGTACCAATACCGAAATAGACATATAATTTTCAATTGCTACCGTCGCCATGTAATACCTTCTCCGAGGCAAGGCCAGAAAAATTTTCCTTATCAACAAGGGATGACAGGACGGTTATTATGTTTGATTTGAATGTTGATCCTCCATCCCCCGAAGCCACCGCTGCTGTAGAAATGGCATTAATTATTCCATCAATCCTGGCTGTCATTTTATTTAATTGGGTTGTTAGCTCTTCGACCTTAATCACTCCACCGTATTTGGTTCCATAAAGCTCGACTGATCCAGAGTTCCGGCAAACAATCCAGCCGCCAGTTTTTGTCCAGAGGGCCGAATCATATTCATCTAAGTCTGGCACCCCATCCTGGTCGACAACAGGCAGCATAACGGGATTACGTACATCTCCACCTTCAAAAAGAAACAGCACTGTGCCCTCTTTTCCTCTGGCAGCAAAACCATATGGGAATTGCTCTTTCCCTTTAACCGTCCGTCCATAATGTGTTGTGCCCTGAATAATAGCTCCATCACGTCTGGTAATTTGCCCGGCGACAACGAGGTTCCGAATTGCTGCAGCAAGGTCTCGTAATCCCATTAAAGATATGCCTCCCGAGGAACCAACTGAATATCACAGCTCATAGATTTTGCATCAGCTTTATATTCGATTTGGGATGTTAGTAGATTAGCCTCTATACTTAATGATGGAAGCTTAACTGGGGTTAAAAAATTTGTTTCCCAGAATATCTCTTTACCCGATAGATTCCCTAATTTCTTTAATTGGGCAAGAGAGAGCCCCCAGTCAGCTACTGATACAGTGATGCGCCGTTCCCTTCGACGACGTATTTCTGTCTCTGCCCGTCTGGATAATTGATCTTTCGTAATTGTCTGATCCGTGAGATTTAGGGTCAAAATACGGTTATTCTGACAACTTTTATCATAGGCTGTAACACTATTTCCATCGGGTCCTTTTATAACATAGGTATGATATTGCTCCGATCCTTTATCGGAATCCTTTATTGATCGTACCGATTGCCCCTCGATGAGTTTAAACCCTTCCTTTCTGACCCCGCCTGCAACCTCCCAGATATAAAGTCCCCCTGTTTGCGATGACGTGAGAATAAAACCTTGATTATCAGCAGCTTGTATAAGTTTTTGCCATGGGCTCTCATTCTCCCATGCAAAAGACGAGACCAGCTTCGTAAAATCGCCATTGCTCGTCGGCATGCAGCTGACATCGATGCTGAAACGATCGGCAATATACTTCACCACTCCCAACAGGGTTTTGTCTGTAATCTCATCCGACCAGCTACTATCTATGATATCGCGTGCCGCAGATCGTGCAGTAACGACCAGTTTTTCATCACGAGCTGTATTATCCAAGGATATATCATCGATGAATCCCATAGTGACATTTCGTTTTACCATGGGGTTCGAATAGTAGACGGAAATATGCTGGTGTTTTTCAACCTTTGATCGTTCACTGGTTGGGAGTTCCACTTCGATATAATGACAAATTTCGTCAAGTGACTTTCGGATGTATACACTTAACCAGTGCAGATTTGTCCGTTTATTATTCACATAGACATCAACTTTAGACATAAAAAATGCCCCCCGTTATCATGAGCTGGTCATCAATATCGGAGTTTAGCTCTTCAACCTTGTCGTAATCGCATCCCAAAAGTTGTGCAACTACCAACATAGGTAGCCCTCCCTGAAGCTGCACGGACCGTTCATTCCAGGTTTCTTTTTCCTGCAGCTGTTCCATGACGGCGATACGGCTTTCTGTAACCGCCTTGTAAATATTAGGGTCATCTACATTCAGAGAATCTTCCAGATCCATAAACAATGAATACAGGGCTTTGATTTGGTCTGCCGAAATTGTATCTACGTTTGGCAATGTCGTAGCTGCTCCTACGAATGCAGCATGACGATAAAGGGCAACCATGGCCTGTTTCGTAGCTGATTCTTTGAAGGTTGACGGAGATAGTTCATTCATTGTCTCACTCTTGGCAGAGATAAATTGCAATGTGGCATTATAGATAGAATCTCCATTTCCAGAAGATGTTGTCTCGTCGGAAGAAAAGAAGTCTTCAACAGCAGACACATCGCTTATCAATGTCGCAGTAATGGCGGTTATGCAACTGAAAAGTGCACGAGCAAAATCACCGGGAGCCGTAATTCCTTGTTCTATGAGGCTTATGATATTGAGAGCCTCATTGGTTAGCGAATTCATAGTATTTTGTGCCAACTGAAGACGACCAATAATATTCAATAATTTATCTTTGATAGCGGAGAACCCTGTCTCCAAGGCGCTTACTGAAAGATTATCATCGTCGAGAACCGATTCAAACCTGGCCACGGCTGCATCTTCAAGGTCAGCTATTGCATCATCAAGATTCCCCGATGTATTGTTTTCCTGGCGAGCCCCAGCACTTTGACCGACCCTATCTACTGCGAGAGTAATTTCACACCCGCCCTGGGCAGACGTTTCTTCCGATATATCCCAAGTATCCATATTAACCGCAAAGCGGCCCCAAAATGGTAAGATCAAATATGCCGGTTCATCATCCGATGTTTCGACGCTAAAAGCGGCCGCCAGTTTGTTGCGGTATTGAATATAATTGGTCCCAAGCAAGCGGCCTGATATTTTTATTTTCTGAGGTAGATAATTTAACGGTTTATTTGACCATCCTCCAAATGCCGAATACTCAGATATATCATTCGATTGACCACCAGAGACATTTGTCTTCACAAGATTAAATGCTTCGGGCTCCCCTCCTGGTGGTTGGTAACTTGTTCTCCGTGGAGTCTCCTCACTTCCGTTACTATTTCGCAGGGCCGAGCGCCAATTACCAGAATAGGGTTCCGGTAGGCTTATATTAAATTCATCGCTCATTGATTAGCCCTCACAGTACGTGCATTTCCTGTCTCTACCGTTGTCCCGGGGATGGTATTACGTCGTGTTTCTACAGATGCTGTTCCCGGTACATCAGCAGAAAACTCTACCTTCAATGATGCCTCGCCTGTCAGTTCAGCTTTTTGTATAGCAGCGGCAGGAACTCGTGATGGGATGGTTCTGGTTGCCCCACTGCTACGTCTTCTATTTCTGCTCCGTGCCGCCTCAAGAGCTTCTTCCGATACGTAATTGGAGGCATAATTTCCAGGAGCGGCAAGCTTCTTGCCCAGTAGACCACCAAGGAGTCCCCCCCCCTTATTACCGCCTTGATATCCAATCATTCCTCCAATCAAGCCTCCTACAGCAGTGCCCAGAATGGGGATAACCGAGCCAAGGGCTGCGCCAGCTGCCGCTCCTGCAGCTGCTCCGGCAATACCTCCGGCAGAGCTTCCAATAACCTTTCCTCCTTCCTCATATTTTTCTTCTTTTGTTAACTCTTTATTACGAGCAATCTGGAGGACCCCGAGCACCGCCTGTGGTATCTCTATCGCTGCAGCTGTGGCGGCAGACAGACCTGCTGTCCTCTTTACCGTTGACAAGAGGCCAGGGGACTGAGTGGTAAGACCAGAGGTCTTCGTCACACTTTCCGTCAGGTTCGATTGTGGTTTAACTCCCAAGCCATTCGATCCAAGGTTCGTTACATAGACTGGCATTCCCGTTCCACCGGCTCCTGCTGTCCCAAGGTTTAGTTTTGTTGTCCCAGCCCTCAGATTCTTGAAATTACTCAAGAGGGTACTGACAGTGGCTAATCCTTTAACGGCAGCAATGGTTCCTATACCAACAGCCATTGAGGTAAAAACTTTCTGTATTCGCTCAGGATCTTCTGCAAGCGCATTAAAATGTTCCGTTATCTTTTCAAGCGGTGCGGTCAACTTATTATCGGCGAAGCGATAGAAAGCGGTTTGGAGATTGTTCAAATTTGACTTAAGAGTAGAAGCTCCTTTGGCTGCATCCTCCATAATAGCCTTTCCGTCGGCCTGAACATCCATAAAACTATTCAAACTGGATATCACACCGGAGTCCAGATACTCAGCAGTTAGAGAGTTAAAGGCTCGTTTGGATTCTCTACCAAAGATTGTGCCAATGACATCTGTGTTTCCTTTTGTCATCGTCACAATATCTTTCATAATATCAGTAACGGGGCGGAAATCTCCTTCTAAATCTCGAACACTAACGCCTAATTTCTTCAATTGCTTTTGCTTTGTAGGATCTCCCAATTCTGCTAGTAAACCTTCAAAGGCGGTTGCAGCTTGCTCTGGAGATCCGGTACCTCTCTGTATAACCTGGAGCGCAGCCCCCATTTCTCTAAGTGCCTGGGCGCCACTTCTTCCGGTTGCGGTATAAGCGGTTATCACCCTCGGTCCTAAGGCCGCCAAGTTGGACAGGGTAAAGGCCCCCATTTTCCCCTGAGCGGTAAGCAGATCAAGAGACTTAAAAGCATCATCGGCCCCAAGTCCCATTTTCTGAAACTCAGCAAACAACCCCCCAATAGCCTCACCAGAAGCGCCAGTAGCCTGCATGGCAAGGCCCATACTGCGAAGATTTTCTTCAGCAAAAGACATATCTCCAGTGCGTTCAATTATCTGGCCAACAGCTCCTGTCATAGAATCAAGATTGATTTTTACATTCTTATCCTGGGCTATGTCCCACAGCTTTTGTTTCAACTGATCGATTTTATCTGCCGAAATATTGGACTGAATGCCAAGCCTGGTCATTTGGTCCTGGATATCGATAACTTTATTGACCGCCACACCGGCGCTAAGAGAAACTCCGAGCGTTCCAATCTTCGTCATGGTTCCGGACAAAAGCCCATCAACCTTTCCCATGGCACCGGAAACTTTGGAGCCGAAGGCTTGAGCTTCGGCCCCTGCTTTTTTTATTCCCGATGAAAAACCACCTCTCAAAGAAAGATCAACGCCAGCGCGTATTGTATTACTCATCACTCAACCCATGTGTTTTCCGGTAAAGATCAATCGCATCATCTTGCCAGGCCGTTAATTCTGCCCAGCCCATATCTTTTAGATCATCAAGTGAGATACCATGCAGCAAGTACATGATATCAACACAGGTAATGCGGACAATTGCCGCTAATCTTCCGACGGTAAGCCCCTCTTTACCGTCGGTTTGGAAGGGTCGCTCTTGTCATCCTCAGGTTCATTTTCATTTTGGGGAATGATGAACCTTGAATAGATTTCATTGGCCATCTGCCTGACATGGGCATAATCTTCAGGTGTTAATTCTCTAAGCAGCTCCACACTCTCCGATGTTAAAGAGGAGACCAATTGGAGCATTTGAGCGACAGTGCCATCCCTCTGGGTATCCATTCCCAGTAGGTGCCTAACCTTAGGTTCGTCGGTAAAATTAAGCTCTTTAACGGAGCGTTCGCCACGACTTACCGGAGTCTGTAATCTGTATATCATTTTGGTATCCGTCCTAAAGCTTTTCGCTTTTTCCGCTGTTATAGGTAACACTCATTTCACCATCCCCAAGTTCAACGGCGTCGACTACCCAGGCTCTTGGCATCATGTGTTGATTTCCGTCATCCAGGTAGATGGTAACCGAGTCATCACTGATATCTTTGAACTCGGAAACATCCATGATCGCCTGCAGTTTTATCTTTAGCTCCGCAGCCTGAGGGGTTTCGAGATATCCAAAGTTCTCATGGACTTCAGCATCTTTGGTTTCCCGCTTATAAGATGACGGACGAAATGAATGACCTCCGGCAACCAGAGGCAATTCTCCAAGCGTTGATGATACAACTCGTTTAACCTTTGCTAATCTCATACATGCTCCTCCGATTAATCGAACTGAGTTAGACCAGCCCCAATATAGAACTGACCGATTAGGGTTGGTTTGTGCTGATAATTCAGCCGTGTTTTACTGTCAGAATCAATTTCGACAATGATGCTGTCCTTGTAGCTCGCCAGGTCCTGACACCATTGTTTTTCCTGGATGAAAACCTGCTGGTACATTTCGACCAAGAATGCTTTCCAGATATCAGCAGTCATCACCTTGGCACCGGAACCAAAGTTCTCGTTTGTTGCTGCGAGTTTCCATTTCTTATATCTGGTCCGTGCTTCTGCATTGATTTCAGCTCTGACCCGTGAGATCGTTTCCGTTATTTGGACATCAAGATAGCTGGTATTACGGTTACCATCTGAATCCGCGTTATAACTGGTAACAGCTCGTTCAACCAAAACTGTCCCAGTGGAATCAACACGATAGGTAGCAATACCTGCACTCAAGAGGGCTTCCCGGGCGTTGGCATTCCGTTGTGCTATGGAAACAAGACCATCGATTTCCGTGTCATATGTATTGGCCGCAGGATCATCAGCAAGCCTTCTGATCAGCGGAGCCGCAAACCGAGCGGCCCAAACTGCCGGTGTCTGGAAATTGTTGCCCCTAGGAACCAAGACAATATGGGGGCTATTGATGCTGGATGCCTGGGCAATCATGCTGCCGGTGGTATTGTCATCACCGTCTTCGCCAGATAGAGCAAGGAACATCCTGCCGTCGCATTGGCGTGGGCCGCTGTAACGGCTTTTCAGTTCGGCGGAAAAAAGTACGATATTAGCCGCATCCGCAAGATCGGTAATAATGTAATGGTACTTCGTCTCTCCCATGGCCGCCAAGGCGGCGGTAATATCAGGGTTTCCAGATCCGACAGTGACAGTTGCCAACCCTGCAGCAATACCGGCTGGATCGGATTCCCCATATAATCCAGCCTCCACCGTCATCAAATTACCGTTTTCCCCCTTGGCCAGAGCTACCAGCAATACTTGCGCCGTATTCTCCGCATTAATCTCCGCTTCCAGTTCCATGTCGCGGACGGAATTAATAGATGCCACAAAAGCTGCTGCAAGGTCGTCAAGAGTATCCCCAGATGATACAGCCATGGAAACCTTTATCCCATTAACATACCGAACAAAGGTTCCGTCCTTTATCGGAGATGCAGTAAACGTATATGACTTTACTGCCGCCGTACCTGCGGCCGCCTCATTTAGAGGAAGAGCATACAATTTCTCCGTTTTGTTCAGGTCCATGAAGTTCATAGCCATCACGGCAGCAGGGTAACCTTCTTCCAAAAGGTTGCGGGCTTTTGCATCACCGGAAATAGCGACAACCTTATTTGCTTCAGCGGTTCCTCCTGAGCCTTTTATACCAATAACCAGCACTTTCTTTTCCTCACCGGTGGAACCAGCCAGCGAATTATCGATCTCCTGATACTGGCCCGGGACCAGCAACTCATCAGGAATCTGGGTAAATTCAATAGACATGCTCTATCTCCTTACAATGTTATCGATTCATGTGTCGAATCTGTACCGACATTCGTATCTGCATCGTAGCCAGTAAAATCCTCAAGATCATCAGACAGTAAGATTCCTCCGATGATCCCCCTCCGTATCATCCATTCCCAGCTCACCGCCCAGAGAGAGATATTCAGACTACCGGTAGAGGCGCTATAGAGATTTTTCGCATTAATATTTTTTCCTCCGCCTATACTCCAATCTGCATCAAGAGCTTCTAATGCTGGCAGCAGAGTAGATAAAACCTTGAGGGTATCATCAAAAAGTTTGTCTTGTGTGCTGGCTCTGACAATAATAAACGTGGAGAAGTTCAGGACACCATTGTCCCAATCAATATCCATCAAACTGCTCAGTATAGCCGGTGCCTTGACTGCTATGCGCTTCAGTTCTTCCAGGTCAAAGACACCGGGATGGGCCTCGACCTTCAGTTTTTTGTTATCCTGGAAAAGATTCTTTAGAGTATTTACCGCGGTATCTCGAATATCTGCGAATGTTACAAAGCTCATGATGCGGCCTCGATGATCCTCTGTTCTATAAAGTCTTCCAGAATGCCAAGCAAATCGGTTTCATCCTGGGGCCCAATGCCTACGAACTGCCGGGCCGAAGTTTTATTCTCGTATCCGAAATTTTGCCGGGCAGCATAGATCTTTGTTGCTCCCGCCAGAACGTTCCAGCTTCCAACCTGGGATTCGATAGTATCTCGTAGTTCGCCTGAAACAACCAATTGAGGACGGGCATATGGAAACTTTTCTGCAAGATACGACTGGTATCGCTCATTTAACGCTTTCCATGGTGTTCCATCGGGTGCTTTTTTGGTTTCAAATCGCTCCACTGTTTGAGCTTCAAGTTCCGTTCCCAAGGCCATTAACAGAGCGCGCCGATTTCCTCCGTCAAGGTTCAGGCTCGACAATCGGTCTGCAAGTTTTTCAATATCCCTAACATCGAAAGATACGGCAGCGGCAGCCATCAGATGAGCTCTCCTTTTTTCCAATAGCGAGTATCGGGGATGTTCTCTTCCTCCGATGGCTCGACAATACTGGCATCCTGATAATCAGGGCCAGCAAGGCCGCCTTGATGTTCTCGGTCAATAGTTTCCAAAAGCTTCAGATTGCTTTTATAGTGTTCCCGTTCATCCTCGCTTGATGATACGGTATCATGGAGACGGTACAGAGCCAAATCGACACAGATCCCATATAGGGTGTCAGCAAACTGGGCGGGAAGCGGCAATGTAACTTCTCCAGTCTCCTCGTCAAGGAGCCAGGGGAGGTGGGTCACAATAATACCGGTAGCCTCACGTAAGGCCAGATCGATCCTCGCTTCTGCCAGTGTTTCTCCGTCACTGGAAAACGGAAGGGAATCGGGAGGAATGCGACTTCCAAGCTCTTCCACGCTCAGTATGGGGATCACTTCTTTTTCACCTCAACCCAGATATCTTTTTTCAGTTTCTCATACTGATCTTGTGTGACCTGTTCTTCCCTGGCTTTTTTCCTGAGAACAAGGCCTGCCCGACGATAGGTTTCATTCTTTGTCTTGTGACTGACCACGATGGTGATCAATTCGTTAGCCACATTTGCACCCTCTGCCGCAGAATTTTTCTCCTCTATTTTCGCAGTATTGGCATCCTTTCCCTGTTCAGTATTCTCAGTGTCACCTTTTGAAGCTGCTGCGGTAGTCTTCTCCTCACTATCTTTGTTTTTTGCCATGGTATCTCCTTTTGTCATCGATACCGCGGGCTCATCACCCGCGGATCAATGCAATATGATTTTTTCTTTACTCCATCCAGGGAGAAACAACCAGCTCGGTCGTATGGTAGTTAATATTTGATTCACCGCCTGTCAGGTTCTCTTTCTCTACAACCTCCCGGCCTGCGGATTCCAGAGATGATCCTACGACAAGATGTGTTGGGACAATTCCCAATTTGTCACCACCGTCACGCTTAAAGGCCTTCATTTTTGCCACGGCAGCCTTGTAGTTCTCAGCATTCAGGGTTTCCTTGCTGGCTACCGCCTGTTGCCAGAATCCATAGCCGAAGTTGCCACGGTAACGAATACCGTAAAGGTATTCATCGTTCATAAATACATGATCGTTTTTTGTGTCGGTTATGGATTCCATTTCAGGAGCAATGCGTTCCTGCAGGATGAAGGGCTTCAGGACTCCGGATAGATTAACAAGAAACCACGGTGTCCCGGTTGCTGCCACATCTCCCTGAATATTCGATACCGATTCTGCCGTTCCGGTACCGTCGGTATTGGGATATACCGGATGCTCGGCATCGAAAAAAGGTTGGCCGTCGTAACACAATCCTTCGAAGCCACCAGAAAGCAATGCAAAAACTTTCCTATTGCAGAACGAAACAAACTCATCTGCATAGGACTGAGAAAGGGTCCTGTAGATGCCGAGGTTATCATCCTCAATATCGGCCCGGTCAATGCCTAAGGTCGCCTCGTACTTCTTATTAAACAGTTCATAGGCCATTTCTTTCATATCTTTAATGACCCGTTCGCCAACCCATTCGATCATTTGAGGGAATTTGCCAAGCCAACCGTAGGTGTTACTCGAAGAGTTTGACTGAATGATTGTCACCAGCGTTTTGTAAAGTGCCTGAGTTTTCAACCCAGTGAGACGACTCTGAAATTCGCCGCGCACCATCGTGCGCAACGAAGAGAGAGTTTCGTTTGTTATAATCATTTAGCAGCCTCCTTGATTTTCTTCCACTCCTCTGGCGAGTAACCTGCCGACTTTGAGACAGATACCTCTTCGGCATTTAGCGCTGTTTCCCCTTCAGGTGGGGTGTCATCAGGCACCTGCGGGGCTTTGGAGATAATTGCCGGAGTTTTTTCCATAATCCTGGTAAAGGAATCAAGGCCAGATTGAGTGGAACACAGGGCAAGATATTCCTTTTTACTTGCCGGGGATATCTTTCTGTCGGCAATAGCCTTGTCTACGGCTGCCGTGGCTTTTTCTTTTTGCTGAAAATCCTCAATATCCTTCAACCGCTTTTCAGCATTGAGTGCTCGCTGTTCCATCTGGTTGAGGTCTGCCCGCGGAGCATACTTGGTAAGATCAACTCCTTGAGCTGTCGCGTTGCCGTTTGCCTGTGCATTGTTGGCTGTCTTTAAGACAGAGATCGTCTGCACAGCATCCTGTTCCGTTGCCGTCTCAGCGAGGCCAAGTGCGGCAAGAATTTCTTTCATACTTTTCTCCTCCCGCCCGGTTGGCGGCATTTCGGAATTAAGCGCCTCAAGACGCAAATTGGGTACATTGGTAAGAGCTGCACGTATTATTTTTGTAATCTGACCGTTTTCGTCATACTCAAAAACAGGAGAGATATAGCGATAAAGAAGACCTTCAACTGAACTGCGGCCCCATGAATTCCATTCAACGTCAGCCCAGGTTTCTCCTAATGCATTGACTGATAGGCTGAAAAACCACCCCATGGCCGGGGCTTCTTCTCCTTTTGGCGCTTTATAATCTGTAGCATGGTTAACATCGATTACCAGACGTGGCAGATCTGCATTTGATGCGGTAACGACAGCTTCTGGATTTGGATTGGTCCACCGCCGTCCATCTCTGCCTTTTATCTCATTACCGGCAGGTAAGAGCTGGATACGCTGGGGAGCTTTGCCTTGTTCAATGTTTAGTGCAAAAAAAAGACTGCCGTGCTTCATACAGGCAGTCTATTCACATGGCAGTTGCCAGTCCTTTAACAACGGTTATTAAAATTCAAACAACTTTTGAGTGCGTTCTTCGGCAGCATAATGGTAGAGCCGATACACTTGCGTGTAGGATATTCTATACTCCCGACAGAGTTCACGCATAGATTCCATGGTCCCATCATAGCGTTCATATATTTCATTGGCAATATCGTCCCGAAAGGCCCTTGCCTCCATCGGGATGTACAGCTGTGATCCTCCAAAAAATGTCGTCAATGATTCCATGATTTTATCAGCATCGCTATCTCCTATTGCATCCGCCAAGACTCCGCGAATTTCCTTTGCCGTTTCGGCTTCAGGTGATTTTGGCATGGACAAAAGCTGACCTCCATACCATTTACACAATAGTCGTATAGCCTCTACTGCAATCGATCTGTCAAGTACTGATCCGGAACAAAGGTCAATCATTTCTGCGACTAAGCTGTATTCTGATTCGAAACTCATGAATATCTCCTTTTTACTTTATTAGGATCAATACCAACATCCCGGCACATCTTTCGCAATGCCAAGATCACCTTTTGAGCGGAATATCGATCCAAAAAATCTGGAGAACTAATCCCTGTCAGCCGCATAGTAAACGAGCAAAGAGCCTTTTCTGTTTTAATTCTGGCAACCTCTTGCCATAAATCACGGATATAGGTACGAGCCGATTCTGACGCCATACCTGATTGGTTCTTTTTAGGGCGGATCGTAAAGCCGCTTTGTTTCATTGCTGATAAGACCCGTTCCAAGTCATTCAAAGACATTTCGGTGCACGATTGTTTTCCGGTAATTCTGTATAAAGAGCTTCGGTATTCCTTCTCTGGCACCCCCATTTCTGACTTGCCAATATGAATAAGTTGAATAAGCCGTGATCGCTTGCTTTGTTGTTCTACCGCCGACATGATAAACCCCCTCAAAGGCCCAGGGCTGTACAGCCCTGGGCTTATATTGCTATTCATCGACAAACAACCCGGCCCGCCTCTTTTGCGCCGCTGTCAGCGGATACCGGGACATTTCTTTTTCCATAGAGAATGAGGCAAAAGTTTCTACTGATCCAAGCTTCTTTTGTTCAACATAGCATCGCAGTTCTTCATAGTTGTTAACTGGGACCAGTAATAGGTTTTTCTTTTCAGACGGTTTTCCGTTAATCGTTAAGAAACGGACCAAACCGGCTACGCGAGCGAAACCCATTTCCTTTGCCTTTTCCGACAACTGCTCATACTCTCTATCCTCGACCGTTATGGTTATTTTCCTCCCCATGTCTCTCTCCTTTACAGACTGTTCACCACATCGGCATCAACTAACCGTACACCCATTTCAGCGGCCAGGTTCATTGCCTTGCGGCTCCAGTTATTGACAAGCAAGGGGTATGCTACAGAGTAGGTGATTTTGTTTCTTGTCTGGCGCCTGAGCTTTGCGGCAAGAGCTTCACAGGCATCGTCACTGATAATGGTAGATCGCTCTTTTCCAAGTCTTCTAAATTTCACATCCAGGTACTTCCTGACTTCATCTCCTCCGCCAAGCGGCGTAAGCTCAAGAATCTCCATACGGCGTATCAATTCCCGAGCCTCCCAGTTTTTTGACTCATCCAGCTTTCCTTTCATTTCCACCTGGCCGATCAGGATAATGGACAGGAGCTTTTTAAATCCATCTTCAAGTTCCCAGAACCGTTTCAGGTATTTCAGCGTGCTAATGGTCAGGTCATGTGCCTCTTCAATCATAAGCACATGGCTCCAGCCGGCACGCGAGGAATTGGTAAGTATCTTTTCGATCTGTCGTGCCTTTGCTTCAAGGCTGCGCCTTGGGCGTTCCGTTGAGCAGTCAGCAATAACCGCATCACAAATCAGACTTGCATTCAGCCGCCCCTTGTCAATAATTCTTGGGGTGATGATACGGACTTTCTGCCCGTCCGCCTGCATACGGTCGATTGCCAGACGACGTATTGTTGTTTTCCCACTTCCTGATTCGCCGATTAGGGCCACCATACCGCCGACCTTTGCCGTCTGGTAGAGGTATTCAGTTGCAAATGCTGCTGTATCTGTCAGGTATACATCTTCAGCCGATGTGATATCGTCAACAAACGGATCTCGGAACAATCCAAACATTTTCCGTGCTTCCTGGTTTAACATTGCTATACTCCTTTAGACGGAGAGGGCAGTATCCTCCCCACCTTCTTCATAGTCATGAGCGATATCGTCGATCAATGATGCAGGTACCCCATCAGGGTAATCCCGCTTTATTGCTGGGACGAAACCTTCGGGTACATAGCCCAGGCGGGCCTTGATCCGTTTTGCTGTCTCAATGGGGGAAAGGTAAATGTCCTGGGATGTTACAACATCAGCCATACCCACAGGCACCTGTACGCCAATTTTTCTTTTTGGTGCAATGTCTGTCCGCGGTTTGATAAAACTGTGTGCGACAAACCCTTGTTTTTCCGGTGCGATCTCATCCAGGATTTTTGCGTGCTGTTCAATTTCCGTTTCCGGTAAACGCTTGTATTCCTTGCCTATCACCGGAGCAGATAAGTCGAAGCCAACCTCATCGGTCTCGATGGGGTCGACTTCAAAGGTCAATATCTCCCCTTTGCTTTTGTAAGAGATAAGCAGGCTGCTACCACCGCCAACCAGTACTGGCTGTACATTTACGTCCTGCCCGATGATAAGACCTGGACAGGATTGCAAGCTATATTGTTGGCTATATTTCTTTGATGGATGGGCATAGCTCATGCTCATACCACCAGCGACCTTGCGCGTCTCCACTCCTGTGGTTAACAAAAGTCGGCAAATTTCAGGATCAGGTAACTCCCTCAGTTGCTTTTCTTTGATCCTCTGCCAGATAGATAATCGTGAGCCTATCTTCCTATTCATTCTGGTCAGGCGGCAATCCTGGCCATCTATCATGTCTGCATTCCATGCCGTGCACCATCGTTCTGCTGCATCGTTCAATTCATCCAGACTATGGACTTCTTCCAGGCGTAGCCGACTTTCGAACTGTGTTTCAACAATATCGTTTGCCTTTTCGACCTGGCCTTTTGCCCGTGGATTCCCCGGAAGGTGCGGCTTTGTATCAACCTTCAGACTTTTCAATGCCTGTGTAATGGCCCTGCTTTTGTTTGCACTTCCTGGGTCCCATATCAAAAGGTCTGGTAACCCATGGAAGGCATAGATGGGATCAGGCTTTGGCGCCCAGGCGTACAAAAGGAAATCCCACAAGACTGCAGCACTCTCGCCAGCAGTGGCGTAATACCGGACGCAGATAGAACTGGAATAATGGTCTGTCAGCACATACCGCCAGCACTTTAATTTTTCCCGCCCCTCCAAAAAGGGTTTATTTTTGTACACTTCATCATCGCGCAGGAGATGTTGCTGACCGGGAGTAAAATAGATCAATGCCAGAGACGGATCACATTCGTGCACCTGGTTTGGATACTCTGTTCTTTGACGCTGATAGGGAGCGGCCTGACTCATTGATGCTATATCCAGTTTCGCTTTACGCAATGCACGGCGAATAGTCGAATCACTCACAGGGATATCATAGCCATTCTGCTGTAGAATAGTGCGTGCAACATTGGCATGCATTGTTTTCTTCCCATTCTTCCTTACACCGCTTTTTAGCATGGCTGCAATCAACGAGACGGTATCCTGGTTTATGGCAGAGCTTCCGGCATCCCGGCGTTTTTTCCGCCCAGAATCCCATCCTGCTGCCTCCAACGTTCGGTAAGCAGTGGGCAGGCTCAGGCCATGGAGGCGGGCGAACTCTTTAACAAGGTTTGATCTCTGGCTCGCAGTATCGGCATGGCACAATTCATCAATCCATTCGCTATACATGTGTTACTCCCTTCCAGGCTTCCAGAGTGGACGGATGTTCTGCACTTCATCTTCGAGAGTTTCGTAGAAGTCAAGCAGCTGCCCAAGGACCTCCGCTGTCCAGGTCTCCTGCATCCAGGCATCAAGCTGGTCCACCTCGATGCCTTCTATTTCCTGTCCTTCTTTGAGGCGTGCAAGTGCCCGTTCAAGATAGGCAACCGCGGATGCCACTTCCGTTGCAAAAGCCCTTCTGATTGGTTCGAGTTGTCCCTCTGCCAATTCCTTCTTTGTCGGTGGCTCTCTATACCGCAATTTTTGTTCAAGCTCGTTAAGTTTTTCTTCCTTTTGGCGGATGGCACTTTCCTGAGCCGCCCGTTGACGTTTATTTTTCTCGTCGTCTGCCTTAATTTTCTCAATAAGCTCTTTTTTTGTTCTACAATGAAGATCATCTATAGTAATACCTCGAGCCTCTTCCCCGTCATTTAAATCCTGCAACTGATCTTCTGTAAAATCTTCCAAAACACTTAATGGTGTGTATCCTAAATCGGTCAATTTGTCCGATTTGCCATATCGTCGTGCGACATGCATAGCACGTGAAGCAGTCCTATAATTGATTCCTATTTGATCAAGTAGCGGATACCAAGCCCCGTGCTCCTCATGAGATTTAATAAGTATTAGCTGCTTTCCAACTTCAATAAGGGATTCTTGAGCCACCCTCATGAAGAATCTGGCCTTAGCCATACAACTATCGCGGTCGTATATTTCACCATTACCGTATAGCTCATCTGCCTCCTGTGCATTCAATTGCTTTTTCTGAAAATCCGCAGCAATAAGCTCTATACCCTGCACGTCTTTACTAATCTCACCCTTGGGCTTGCGGCCTCTTTTGGATGGTTGTTTTTCCATTACTTCATATTCTGCATTCTCTATTACATCACTCATTACTCTGCATCCTCTCCCGCATGGCAACTCCATAACGACTGTTCCAGAGAGTGTATGGTGTAATATTCAGCCGCCCTTATGGCGGTGGTCATGTTTACTATTGCTTCTTCACGGGTAAGCTTGTAGCTTTCGAGTACTACGTCAAAGTCTTTATCATTCAATTGGACTTTCTTTTTGAGTAGACCCATGCCGCTCTTGAACATCCTGATATTTTCTCGTATTCCAACAGATCGTATTGCTTCTGCTGTTTTTTTATCTAAAGCATTCATATCCATTTTGATAACCTCCCTATTGCATGGCAGAGGCATACCGGGCCTCTTCTTCTGTCAGTCGTAAACGAGCAGTCTGATATGCCTTCATGATCTCGTTGGCTATACCTCCGAATTGTGGAGACAGCCTCCATTCATTAGCGCTGCCTCGTATAATCCATTGCTTCCCCTCAAGGATTGCCATGTCCCTGCAGATATTCGTTTCAGATGTGTTGATCTCAAATGCAAGTTGTTTATTGGTCATCCCGCTGTAGTGTCTCTTCGCCAACAACTTTACAATTTCAATAATCCGTTCCTGACTATTTAACTTTTCCATGCAGGGCAGCCTCCTCAAGGAACAATCCAAATCGTACCAAGAGTCCGCATCGGAGTTTTACTCCGGCATCCTTGATCACTATCGCGCAACGATATAATCGTCCTGTCATAGACCTCTCCTACAGAGCCGCCACGTCAAGTGGCACCTGTGTATATTTGCCCTGACTATTACGCTCATAGATCCTTAAGTATTGCTTGCTGCCTGTAACCTGGATGCTATCAGTTATTGCCCGCATAGCTTCTTCCCAGTCTGGATCATTTATCTGTAAACGACGCAAACCAAGGACTCGAGCCGTGTTGATTTTTCCGGATTTATCTACCTGAAAAGCATCATTGACCAGGACCTTGATCTCATCACGGGACCCTGTACTCCATTTATTAATGCAGGCAGCAATCAGTTCTCTGGCAATCTGTAGCCGCTCATCAAACACAATTTCATCATTCATGGCAATGACGAGCTTGTATTTTCCGTCATAGCTCATCAGGGTAATATTACCTTTTTTCCCTCCATATATTTTCCCATATTTCTCAGCGCTCAAGGAAATGAAGGTAAAAATATCATCACGTATGTGCTGTTTGAATTGCTGTAAGACATCACGCATTTTTAAAGCCCGTGATGCAATTTCTTTTACCGTTTGGTCCCGTAACTTGTCGATTTCCGATACCAAGTCTATAGGGACCTGCCTTCCCTGGGCATCTTCCATATATTCCATTATGCTTGTATCTCCTTTACCTTTTTTTCGTACAAAGCCTGCGCCTCTTTTTCTTGGAAACGCTGAATTCGTTCTTTTACTTGTCTGCATGATTTCTGTTCTACATACCAGCACCTATCATGCTTCCAAAGCAGGACCGTCTCATCCCTACCTGTTTTGTTGATATTCCGATAGCGTTGTACCAGCTGTATGCCATCATCAGATCGTCCAATGCGGGGGGAGGCCGGAACATACATCAAAAAGCTTGCTTTCTGCCTGGCCAAGGTCAGCTGGTTATCAAAGATGAGATCAGACCAACAGGTAAAACCCAGATAATCAGCTATCCGATTCTTGAGCGCTCGATGACCGTCATCGTAGATAGCTTCCAGTAGTTCGAAAGGTGAGACATCAAGAGCATAGGCAAGGTCAAGGGGCTCTATGTGCCGTCGACGGCAGTACCGCCTGATAGGATTATTCATGCCACGTTCCCTTTCCCTCTTGCATCAGCAAGCATTTCTTCAAAGGAGTGATATCCCAGCGTTTTTGCAATGGCCGATTCAATACGTTTTGACCGGCTTTTTCCCGCGGTAACTCTGCCGACGGCTTGCTGAGTTACCCCAAGCCTCTCGCCCATAATCGTTAGGTTTAAGCCTTTCAGACTGAGCTGATACCGAATCCAGCATCCATCCTTTGGAGTACTGAGTAGGCCAGTTTGGAGCGGCTTGCTTTGTACTCGTTTCCGTGCCATACTTATACCATCCTTTTCCCGTATTTTCGGGAGTTGTTTTTTGCTGGCGAATTGTTGCTTCGCCAGCTTTTTTTCGACTGCTACAGTTTTTGCAGAAAGTAGTCGATAAAATGATTATCGTCGATATTTCTTTATTAATCAAGAAATATCGACCAATATTAAGGAGAAATCTTATATTATATGGATTGGATAAGAATAATCGACAAAGCAGAGGAGATAGTACTTAAAAAAGGGTTGCCGAAAGCTGATTTAGCAAAAATTTTAGGAGTTCGTTCGCAATATATTTCAGATCTAAAATCTGGAAAATCAAAAAATCCTGGCTCAGAATTCACCTTAGCGTTAATAAATCAACTTGGTATTAGTCCTTTGTGGATTCAAACGGGCAAAGGAAACGCTACATCCTCAAACGAAGCGAATATCATTATTCCCCTTCTTACACAGCCTGATGAAGTGATTAAAATAAAGCCTGATCCAGATTGGGAAGCTATTGACCATTTTGATGCTGATATCAAAATCACAATACCTGACTGGTTAAAAAGATATGGCCCTAATCTTCGATCAATAGAAGTGCCTGATAATCGTATGGCTCCTCTTTTTTATAGTGGTGATATTGTTATCTATGAATCAACTGGTTGTTATGGGGCAGGTATTCATATAATAAAACTGAATGGCAAGGTTGTTATTCGTCGTTTAGTAAGAGAAGATTCCCAATATATGGCATATTGCGAATTAAGTAAAATAAAACCAGAACCAGTTCAAATCTATGATGTAGTAGGACTTGTTCGTGCTGTTATCCGCAGAGTCTGGGATCAGGAACCAATGATTGTCAAACAAGAAAATCAGTACGTTGAAAATGATAGTCAACCTATACAGAAAAAGGAGATTGGATAATAGACTTCCCGGGATGCAAGGGAGGGGAGAAAATAACTTAAGAGAGGAAAAAATGAAAAAAATGGTTATGGCAGTTTTGTTTTTCTTGTTGGTGGGAACGCTTCTTTCCTCTGATGAACTTAGCGGAAAAACCCTCTATCGAATTGAACATATGGAGGTTTTAAGAGACGGACGGCTATATGGTTTTTTAGTTGGGAAATACACCTTCAATGATGACGGAACATATAAATTAGAAAAAATAATTAATTTTGATGAAAAACCAAAATCTTATACAGTTGTTCAGTATTCTCTTTCGGAAAAGGGGTTTTACACAGAGCTCAATGATGAAGAAAATGCAGTACTTATTAAGATGGATAATAATGCGTATCTATTATCACAACCTGGAGGCGACATCGAATTTGCTATATATGATGATCTAAGTTGGTTAGTCTCTGAAGATATTGCAAGAACAATAGTGCTTGATAATCCTGAACGGCCTACCTATGAGGGGCATTAGCACTTCCGAAGATACCAAATAAAAAAGGAATAAGGCTGAAACTGTGTACAGCCTTATTCCAAGATGGTGCAAGCTCGCGTCCGCTTGCGGGACATCCAGGCATCGTATGGCTACGTCATTGCCATAACAGTATCAAAGACATTCCCGAAAGCTTGCTAACAATGGTTAAAAGCGTTATCTTAAAAGAAAGCAGGCGCTGATCAGAGGTGTAACGGTATGACTGGTAACGGTTATATGTCTGGTTGACAGCGACCTGCTATTTTATTTTTTGCAATGCGCTGATTCTGCTGTACTCATCAATACCAATTTTATAGGCGCTTCTGAGCGATGCAGCTGTTAGAACAGTTCCGTGAGAACTTTTTCTATATTGGGCTTGGACGGCAATCTTTACAAAGTGTTCAGCATCCTGTTCATAGACGTATAACAGAGATTTACCGTCTGGGTCAAAATAGACAGAGGCATCCAATAGATAATCAATAATTCTTGACCATTCCAGATTACTTAATGCATCGGCCGCTTTTGCATGTCTGGCCCCCTTGGGCCCATTAATAAGACCGGCACGCATATTAATAATAGAGGTTTCTCCTACGTTAATATTTTTATGTTGCTTCATCCACTTTGCTATTGTCCTATCAATAAACCCAACCGGTGACAGATAATCACCTTTAATGGAACCGGCGGCGGCCCGTGAAACAAAACTATTATGGGCCTCCTGAAAGACGGTATTGTGCACCAGTGACCGGGCTATTTCCTCAAATTGTGCAGGGAATTTCTGTGATCCTTTTTTCAGAGCCTCTTCAAATACCGGTGCAACGCGGCCGGTCAATCCTTGATTCCAGTTGAATCCTGGAGTAATCCCTTTGGGGATGTGTTCGATAATTCCCTTCCGCTCATTGTAATACTGTTTAGATACGGTTTTCGGAGCCGTGGTTTTTACCGGCAGAGTGCCTCCCCCGGTACCGTCCGCCCGTGGCGGAATCGTTATCCCTTCGCGTTCATACCGTTCTTTACGGGCTTTTGAAACCGCCGTGATATAACACTTACAGCCATATCCGTTAGGCGGTAAATGGCTATTCCACCACGGATCGTCCTTCGGAAGAATCAATCCTTCCCAGGCCTCATGCTGTTCCCGATGGGTATGGCTTGGTCCCAGCCGATACATTAGATATGGGTGTGCGGGGCTGTCCATGGCCCTGTCGTAGGTTCCCTTTTGGTATGCACTCCGGAGGTTTGTGCTGTATATGGTACGTAACCGACGGTCACTCCCAAGCTGGGCATGTACCTCCCGTCCTGTTACGGGGTCTGTCATTGTTTTTTTGCCCCACCAGCCTTTTCCCTGCAGAGTCGGAGCCAGATTCTTTTTGAACGAATCAAAGGTTTCTCCGTTCTTGATCGCCTGTTCCACTGCGCCCTTTATATCCGCCAAGACATCCGTCTGCATGGCTTTTGCTACGGTAAAAGCTGTGGCATGTTCTTCATTCCAGACATCCTTGTAGCTAAATGCCGGGGTAAGGTTTTTGCGTTTTATGTAATCAAGAGCCTGCTTTGGCACCATGTTCGGGGAACTCATCCATCATCCTCACCATCAAATTCAGAATCTCCGGTGGCGCGGGAGTTAAAAAATGCGATGGCCATCAATTCAGCAATTTTGTCCGGTTTCCATTCGGTCACCAGTTTTTCCAGTTCTATCCGAAAGCTTTTAAAGTCGGTTGCTTTATTCGATGCCTCCTCTATGATGGAGGCTATTTCATCGGATATTTCGATAAAATCACTTTTAGTAGCTTCATCAACAAGTTCTTCTTCTGTGGCCGAGGCCTTGCTCATTGCAACGCTCTGGGTATTTAACGCAGTCCTATGGTCCCGCGGCCATGCCGAATTCAAACCTCCGGGAGAAAGCAATGTAGATTGAGACTCAAGAACTTCATCATTTTCGTCAGGAACGGACAAGCTCAATAGGCTGAGCATTTCATCTTTTTTTACCCGTAGTCCCAAGGGTACAAGCTTGTTTACTGAATTAACAATGAGCTCAACATTCTTTTCTTCAACGTATTTGAGTCTGAGACGCGGATAGACTTCCTGATCTCCAAAATTTAATTTTACATACGGGATTACCAGGTCGCGGTTCAGAGTTTGTTCCAGCTGAGCAGCATCAGCCCTGAGAATATCCTGACGCACCTCTTCCTGGGATGTTTCATTTCCCAGTTTTCCTGGCGTTCCTTCCGTGCTTGCTGTCTGGCCGAGTACTAACTTGGAAAACTGTTTATCCACCCACTCGGCGTATTTCTCGTACACATCTGCATTGGTCCCTGTATTCTTTGCTTCGACGATATCAATAAGCATCGATTCAGGGATAACCGCACCTACGTCCGTTCCGATAGAGGCAACGGCCCGCCGCAGAGTTTTGATATCTTCTTTCGTCGCTTTCTTCCCGTATTTCCCCAGCCTTACAGGATAGCCGAAACGGTCAACAAAGGCTGCCCAGCTCGTTACATCATAGTGTTTAATCAACCAATAAAACAAAGCGGAAAAGGAGAGCCCACCGGTAATCTGTTTTCCGGCAAGCAGGTTCGGTTCATGGATAATGAAATGATATGGTTTCAGTTCAATCAGATCAGATCCATAGGCTCCTCTGAGTTTTAATATGCCCGTTTCCCTCTCATATGCAAACCAGCGGGGATCACGAAATCGGAACTCTGCGGGTTTCCATACTGAACCACTGGTATCCCACATAGTTTCGTTGGCAGAAAATCCCTTTCCCAAGGCATCGAGAGCGTTTTTCTTTAGATCCATAATATCAGGGTGTTTTTGTATATCCCTGGTAACAGCCTCGGCAATTTTTAGCTCCTGATCAGCATCTCCTGCCGGTTCCACATATAAGGGTAATCCCTCAACCGCATGTTTTCGTGTGGATAAGACAGATCGATAATGTAAGTCCCGTTCCTCAAGCTCTTGCGCCAATTCCAAATATTCGGCTGGACAGTCACCATTCCTGACAGCATTAAGAATCGAACCAAGGCGATCAGGAGTAAGGCCCGCTACAAGGCCACCACTCCAGATCGATCGATTAGAATTATGTATAACATAGGCCTGTTCGGTCCTTAGATCTTTTTCACTTGGCTTTTTCAATCGGTTGATCAATCGTCCCATGGATCTCGCACCCCCGTTCGGAAAATATTCTCTGCCGGTACTGCATCATAATCGTATGGTTGATATCCACCGTCTTCGTCCTCTAAGAGGGCAAAGGTGACCATCACTTTTGCAATAGCTCCATCCCCATGGCGTCGTTCTCTCGGTCCGCCGGTACGATCAAGTACTCGGGGAATTCCGGCCTTTAATCCAACGACCCGGAAATCATCCCGAATAAAGCCATCGCCAGGGATTGTGGTAATTCCATCTTCCATACGGCTTTTCAGTTTCGGGAAGTTTTCCCCATACCATGATTGGGTCAGCATGACCTGGTGAACAAATCCTGGCCATTCCTGTTCTGCTTTTTCTGCTATCATTTGACCATTACCACGGGCATCGAATGCCCCACCGGAAAAGTTTGGAAGATTCTCCATGACCATTTTGATAGTTTGCCATTGTTGATCAAAACAAACATTTCGTAATTCAATAACACAAAATGTAAGCTGCTTATCATTCGGCAAAAGCTCATCAAGGAAGATACAGGTCAGGTCTCCGGAACGGGCAAAGTCCTCTCCCAGGTATACCGGGCCGGTATGAGCCAGCAAGATATCCCGTACCTCTTTTTTGAACCATTTATCAAATTCTCTGATTCGCTTCTCTTTAGGCAGGAAGGTAAAGCTGGCATCACAGACTTTCCTTAAAATCGGAATGGTCGGATCTTCAACCGATTCCAAGAGACTGGTTGGGAAATACCTGGTTCCCGCTTTTACCGGTATACAAAAAAGTTCTTCTTCGGCAGCATCCCCGTAGTCGACGATCAGTTTCTCTCTCCAGTCAGCCTCTATTGCCGGTGTCCATTCCCGTCCTTTTACCAGGCATATCCGTCTATACAGGCCCTCGGCCAGGGCATCATCCAGCGTTGTTTTATATAAACTGTAGGATTTTTTCCCTTCTCGTATTTCCTTAATGAGTTCATTGAAAGGGTTGTCGTCTCCGTTATGCGTAGAGAGGATTCTCACACATCCACCCCACATTAAAAGGGCAAGGGCCGCCTTGAGCAGTTCCGACAAATCGTCGACAAAGGCCGCCTCATCGAGAATTACCCGGCCCTGTTTTGACCTCAGAGATCGGGGTACGGATGGCAGACACCAAACCTCGAAGCCGGAATCAAACCGCACCCGGTAAACGGTAATATCTTTATCCTCATCTTTCAGGACGACCTCTTCTACTTCGGATGCGGCAGCATTTAAATGCCGTGCCCAAAACGCACAGTCCTGGGCAAATTGCTGAGTCATTTCCTTGGAATAGGAAAGATAGTAAGAGCTTTGGCCTCCCGCCTCTTTGCTCTTTGCCGCATCCATAGCCGATGCCAAGGCCTCAACATAAGACGCTCCGATTCGTCTGCTTTTCTCCCAGACTTTTACTTCGGATTCGTCTTCTATCCATCTTTTTTGATAGGGCAGAAGAATATCTTCGGTCATATCATAGCCCTAAAATTTCGCGTTTAATCAGGTCCACCGTGGCGGGGGTAAGGCCTTTGGCCTTTGCTGTTTTATCAACAACTTCAGCGGCTTCGGCAAGAGTACGGTTTCTGATTTCCGATTCTCTTTCGGCATTCAATTTTTCAGCCGTTTCCAAATCCTTGAGCCCTCTGGAAACTTTGAATATGATATCGGTAACCAGTTCCGGTGCGATTTCTCCTTCTTCCTTGAGATCATCAATCTCAGATATCAAGTCAAAGGCGGCAAGACGGATCTGCTCGTTTACGACTTTTCCAAGTTTGTTCCTGCCCTCGGCACCAAATTTTTCGATATAGGCATCGGCCACTTCCTTAGCCTGGCGGTTCTTTTCCGCAAATCGTTTCATTCTCTTGGCATAACGATTTACCGAACTTTTAGATACCAGACTCTCTCCTGCTTCATCGTTTATGGCATCGACAATTTCCGTCTGTGTTACCGCTGGATCAGCGAGCATCTCCTGCAACTTGGTTCTCAGATGCGCTGGCAATCGGTCAATAGCGCTTTTTTGTCCCATCATTCCTCCAGTGGAGGATCAATCCCCTCTGCCCGAATAAATCCCTCAGCGACATCAAGCCCTGGCCGTGCAATGGTAACGATTACCAAAGGAGTGGCTCCCATCCTTTTGGTTTTGACATATCCTCTTTGTTCCAGCCAGTTAATCTGTTCGTTTACCTCTGATATGCCTACAGCATGACCATATTCTTTCAGCAACCGCTGTAGCATTTCATTGGATAGATTATGGCCAGCATCATTCTTCAAACCCTGCAATATGAGCATCCGCTGATTCGGTGTAAAAATGGTTTCCATCTTTTCTCCTACTTCCCCGGCGTATTGCTGATAAACCAATTCTGTATTGACTGTAAAATCGGTTTTATTCCCTTGAGTTCACCTCCGAACTCACCCATTCTTCGCTGCATTTCGCTAAGTAAAGTATTCTCCAAATAATCAACACGTTTCTCTAACTTTCGATGGTCTTCGATACGTGCTTCCTTCTCAACAAGGATCAACTCAGATATTGATTGCCTAAAGGTTGCATCCTTTTCTTCTTGCTTCTTTTTCCAATAAGTGAAAACAGTAAATGATAATCCGGAGACGGATAAAAAGGTCCCAATTGCAGCAAGTACAAATTTTGCGATATCCATTCCCCCTCCTACTTTCTGCAAAGTACCATGTCAGGAGAATGAACTAATTAAACAGTGGTTATTATGTCTTGATCTCTGTATGTGGGATACTCGTTTTAGGAGGGTATGCCATGATAATACGGAAAGAACAATATGAGAAGGGGCGAAGATGAACAAAATTATGAACCTCGCCCCTGAAGATTATTACACACAGAGAAACAATCCATTTGTCTATGGAGATAATCCTCGTATTGACGGCGAAAAAGACTATCTGTTGAAAGCAAATGCACAGTGCATGCCTACAGCGTACGTAATGTTTCTCATCGGTAATAAAATCCCATATACAAATCTGACGCGACTTCCAGACGATGCCTATTTTTCGTCTTTACTCATAACCAAAGCCGCATGGGAATTTGCCGCAAAAAAATATTCCTGGTCAATCAACCGAAAAGATAAGAAAGGAAACATTCTGCCGGACATTCCGCCTAATGAAATTCATGGCATGTATGGATCATACCTTAGCAAGATTGTCTGTGGTCGTCGAGTATCTGATTTTATGACTGATCTCACATTCGATGACTATGTCGATCGAATTGATACAGGGCAAGTAATCATGACTTCCGGATCGTTTCCAGGAATTGATGGGCACGCCTTCGATGCCGTCGGACGAGTAAAACGAGATTCTGCCATATCATTGAAGCTCGCAGATCCATGGGGCGATTTCAAGACAGGATATAAAAACCATTCTGGATACAACGTGTCTATGACACAAGAAAACTTTCTCCGCCATGTAAAACCGGTCGGAAAACTATATAAATGGGGGCATATCGTATTATGAAAATTAAGACGGAACAGATGTTGTGGGTCGCTATTGCATTTATCGCTATGTGTGGATTCATATTATTCGTTGAGTCTGGATCAGTCTTGACGGCTGTTTCCCTTGGATTTGTATTCATCATCGGATCATTTCTCGGAGTTGATCTGGTAAAAATGATCAAAGATACATCGTCCCTTCCTGACGGTAAATACCAAGATATAAGAAAAAGCCGGTACATTTTGGCACTTATTTTTTTCGCTTTACTTTGTATAGAGGCTTTTATCATTTCAAAGGTATATGATCGCAATCTTGATGGTGTCTATGGTTCCATCGGTGTTGGATTTATGATCGTCGTCTCACTTTTTGTATCTGGAATCGAAGCTAATAAGATCGCAACAACAAAAGGTTGACATAGGTGTGGCAACTAAAAAAATTAACGGCATTTTTGGTATTAGTATCCTTTTCTGTTTCTGCATTTGCGGATGGGGATTATATTACCATACCGCTCGAAACCTGGATGCAAATCGTGAGAATCTCAGGAAACAACGAGCTACTATTAGCCGACTTGAATCAAACAACACAGAACTTGAGCGAATCAACAGAGAACGAAGCTCAGATATTACCAAACTTGGTGGAAACATCGAACAGCTTAACAAATACATCGAAGAACTTGAGCGAATCAACAGAGAACGAAACGCTAATATTGAACGACTCAACGGACTCGTTAAAAATTATGAAAGAAACCAACGAAAACTCGCTGAAATCGTCCAACAAGTCAATACTGCGAACAGTCTTAACCAGGACAGGTAGTATCCTTTTGGCGTTCTTCGCTGGTTATAGCCTTGGTTGCTTACGTAAATGATCAATGAGCAGGTAAGGGCGCTACCAACACCCTTACCAATTCGCGTTTTAACCCAACGCAAATTACAACCGAAGCTGCTACTCCATACTTTTATCGGCAGCTTCATATGAGGAGTAAAGCGTTGAATAGTCCTATTGCTTATGTCGGTGGTAAAAGCAAACTGGCAGATACAATCATCAATTTTATCCCGGAACACCAAACCTACATCGAAGTTTTTGCAGGAGGTGCTTGGATCTTTTTCCGAAAAAAGTATTCGAACGGAGAAGTACTTAACGATAAAGATGGAGATCTCATATCGCTCTATCGAGTGATTCAGAACCACCTTGAAGAGTTTCTTCGGCAATTTAAGTGGTTACTTACCAGCCGGGAAGTATTCGATAATTACAAAGGCCAGATGGAAAAATCAGGATTGACTGATATCCAGCGAGCTGCAAGATATTACTACCTGCAACGTCTATGTTTTGGCGGTAGAGTTCTTAATCGTTCCTTTGGTGTTGATTCCTCCGGCGGCAACAGGATCAACCTATTGCGAATGGAAGAAGAATTATCTGCAGTGCATCTTCGATTGAGTAACGTAATCATTGAGAATCTGTCATGGGAAGATCTTATAATCAGGTATGATAAAGCTGAAAATTTCTTTTATCTTGACCCGCCTTACTTTTCGGCACCCTGTTATAAGTACAATTTTTCCAGTATCGATGACTATAAGGCGATGTCAGATATTTTGAGCAACATCCAGGCTAAATTCATTCTTAGTATTAATGACCACCCACAAATCCGGCATGTCTTTAAAGGATTTCATATGAAAGAAGTTGAAGTCCCCTATTCATTAGCCAAAACCGATTCGCTTATTGGTAAGGAACTATTAGTATCCAATTTTAAACTAAAAGAAGGCCAAGGATACCTTTTTGAGTAAACTGGAGAAGGGAAAAGAATGAGTGCATATACCAGATGCATATGTGGCAGAAAAAGAGGCGACCATAATGATCTTGTTGTTAGAATGAGACACTGTAATCGATCAGCATTTAATGGGTATCGGCTAACAATTTCAAAGTATTCTCAGGTTATTTGTACGAGAAAAGGATGTCCAGG
>NZ_KB899435.1 GCF_000378205.1 Sediminispirochaeta bajacaliforniensis DSM 16054
TAGGAAAGGTGGAAATGGGTCCAGTAGTCGATGCTGAAGGTGCGGGTGGAGAAGGAGAGGTGGCAGGTTTTGCATTTGAACTTTTGGATGCGGGGGGAGGTTTTGGTTGAGTAGGAGCCTGTTCTAAAGAACCAGTGGCCTTTTGGAGAGAAGTGGTTGAGGCAATGGGGATTGGGGCAGAAGGGGGGATGGAACATGGAAAAACTCCTTTTTCTGGTAGTTCTTACTATAAGTAACTACGAGAAAAGGAGATTTTATTCATTTTTCACCACGATTCCGGACAGTAGTTGACTGTTAAAAGAGGCCATGATCTAATAGAACAATGAAAATCGTCATGGTTACAAGCGAAGCCGTACCTTACGCCAAGACAGGGGGGCTCGCGGATGTTGTTCCGGCCCTCTCCCGTGCTTTGATAGGACGAGGCCATCAGGTTACGATCATCATGCCCCGTTACGGCTTTATTGATACTGCCTCGCTTCGGGAACTTCCCCTTGTACCGGTGATTTCACTCGGTTTTGCAGAGTATAGTTTGAGGCTCTTTACCCCTATCGATGGGAACGACGAACTATCGGTAATGTTCCTGGATCACCCTCTTTTTTCTTCCAGAGAGGGGCTTTACGGGGAAAATGGCGGGCGAGCATATCGTGATAATCACATTCGCTTTGCCCTTTTGGCAAAAGGTGCCATTGAGACCTCGAGAAGGTTGAATCTTGCCCCCGAGCTATTTCATCTCCATGACTGGCAGGCAGCCTTGGTTCCGGCATATCTTGCCGAATACGAAAAAACAGGAGTCATGGCGGAAGCGCGAACGATTTTTACCATCCACAATATTGCCTACCAGGGAGTTTTTCCCAAGCAGGATATTCACGCCCTTGCCTTAACGTGGGGCTCCTTTTCCGATCGGCCCGCCGGCTATCACGACCAAATCAACTTTCTTAGATCGGCAATCATAAACAGTGACCATATAACTACCGTAAGCCCTACCTATGCAAAGGAGATCATGACCGAGGCATTTGGGGAAGGTCTCCATACGCTTCTTGTCGATCATGCGGGGTCGGTAAGCGGCATCCTTAACGGTGCCGACTACAAAGAGTGGGATCCGACGGATGATCCCTTCCTTGATGTCTCTTTCGATACCGATGACCTTTCCGGTAAAGCGCTTGCAAAGAAACGGCTGCAGAAGGAGGCCGACCTTCCTGTCGATCCTTCAATCCCCATTATCGGTATGGTTGGGCGCCTCGCAGAACAAAAAGGTTTCGTGGAGCTACTTGATGAAAAGAACGGAGCCCTTCAGCGTATTCTCGAAGGCAAGAAGGTACAGGTTGTCTTGCTCGGGACAGGGGCCGCATGGATTGAATCTCGGCTTCTGAAAATATCCGAAAACCATCCCAATCTAAGGGTCTTCCTTACCTTTAGTGAAAAGCTGGCACATGTGATCGAGGGGGGAAGCGATTTCTTTCTCATGCCGAGTCGCTACGAACCCTGTGGCCTCAACCAAATCTACTCTCTCCGTTACGGGAGTCTGCCCATTGTAACGAAAACAGGGGGGCTCGCAGATACGGTGATTCCCGAAGGCGAAGGGAAAAATTGCTCCACAGGTTTTGTCATTCCGCAGTGTAATCCCGATCAGATCGTCGAGACGGTTCGACATGCCCTTGATCTCTGGGAACATGACAGGAACGCCATCGAAGCAATGCGGAGACGTGCCATGAAGGCCCACTTTTCATGGGAAGACTCGGCGGCAACATACGAAAAACTCTACAACCGCATAATCAACCGTCCACGGCGATGATAGAGCTGCTTACGTACCCGTTCCGAAAGAAAGGCCCGTTGTTCGAGCATCGTTTCCACTAGTTCCAAGGCAGCAGTAGGATTGTGCTCAACGTGTTCATAGTATTTGGCGAGCTCGATTCCTGCAAATAAGGAACGTTTTTGTTCCCACATCTGTCCGGCAAGCTCGGCGGCCCTTTCGCGATATCCCATACGCTTCAGGAGGAGGACAGCTATCCTCCCCGCCCTTGCATTCCCCTCTTCCCATGCCAGCTGCAGCAATTCCAGCGCATCATCCCTGCTGCCGGTATGGTATCGCAGCTCCCCGAGAACACTCTTCTCCCGAGCGGTACAATCACAGGGGGATAGCGCCATCGACTCGAACCTACGCAAAAGGAGCAGAAGGGAAAGAAGATCCTGCAGGTGGTGTGCAAAGACGGGTTCCAGGGCCTCGATATCGAAGCTTTTCAGCCAGCTGAAATAACGATCGGGAATCTCTCTTCCGGGAATATCAAGTTCACGCCAGAGGCCAAGGATCTCCTGTTCCACGGTCGAAAGAGAACAGTCAGGAAGTCGCTCCTTCCAGAACTTACGGGCCGGATAGAGGAGATCAAGCTGCCGCGGCATGGAAAGCTGAAGAGCATGTAGCCGAAATTTGCTTGCAAGAAGGTGGCGATCGAACCCTTTACCGTTGTAGGAAAGATAGAGTAATTGCGGCTTTATAAGCTCTCCAATTGCCTCTAAAAAGTCCCTCTCGCCGGGGAAATCAGCCAGGAACAGCTGCGTGGCCTCGGGAGTGAAAAACGTATTCTTCCTTCCCTTATTTTCAATGGGGACAAGACGTAGAAAGCCGGCCAGAAAAACGGCAGTACCGGCCCCGCCACTTAAGCCGCTCGTTTCCAAATCATAAAAAAGAAGATTTTCTGTCGGCTCGCCTGCAGGAAGTAATATGGGATGAGAAGAAAGCAGCGGACGAATATCCACGGGAGGAAGAGGCGTGACCCGCCGAAAAAGATAATCGGAGAGTTTTTCCCAGCCTCGATTGATAAACTCAGGCGAGAAATTCTTCACAGGAGCCGAAGAAGCATGAAGAGGAGGCGTTACTCCGGGCCCCTTTGATGCTCTCAGCCGGGCGAGCCTCCCTGCAAGCTGCTTTTTTTTCATCATCCAAGACCGGAAGCCCTGACCCATCCGTTAAGGAAACGCACGACAGCCTCCTTGCGTCCTCCGTCTATCGACAGGTCCGGGCCGCAGCAGGAGGGACAGCCACTCTCACAGCTACAGGAACTGACCCGCTCGGCCCCAGCCTTCAAAATAGCGGGAAAGGCCTTCATCATCGATTCTGCAAGACCGATTCCTCCCGGAGCCTTATCATAGAAATAGATTGCAGGAAGGGCGAAATGGGGATCGCGCAGCCGTTCGCTTACTCCAATATCACTGTGATCACACAAAAGAAAAAGCGGAGCAACGCTCAGAAGCAGACTGGCACTCCGAGCAATCACCTCTTCGGCAAGAGCAGCCTCTACCTCGGAGAACTGTCTGGCAGGTACCCCACCCTCGTCGAAACGGAGGATAAAGCTGCGAGTGTGCATCTCTTCCTCAGGAAGAGAGATATCACCATAGCCGATATTTTCGTGTGTCGCAAATTTCAGCTTTTTATACTTTGCAACCTGGTTTCTGACAAGCACATCGGCAAGGAGAGCGCATCCCCAGGGAAAGGATTCTTCAAGATCGATCTCCAAGGGCTTGATATCGCTTTTTACGATGGAATCGGTATAGTAGTTGAGGCTTGATTCCTGGACGTCACAGCGGCGGTTTTCAACATCAAGCCTAAGGCTTTGAAACTGGCGTCCCCGATGCAGGTAAACAGCCTTGGGAAAGAGCAGTTCCTTGGCCGAAGGCAGGTCCATTTCCCCGATCACTTCATTCTTTCCCCCTGTCGTATTAATGATAACCACATTTTCGGAAGAAGCCGATCGAAGGGACACCCCTTCCGCAGGATAACCGCGATCGGCCCAGAACCACTTAGCTCCGGTATGCCTGGCAACTCCCTCCTCCTCAAGGTAGGAGAGAAGAGGCTCGGTATCATTTCCGCCAAAACCCTCTCCTTCGGAAAAGGGAAGTTCAAAGAGTGCACACTTAAGGTGATCAAGAAGAATATAGAGATTTTCCGGGTTAACCGAGGCTGCTTCGGGCGAACGGCCGAAAAAATAGTCTTCATGTCCGACAAGATACTGGTCCGTGGGACTGGCGGAAGCGATCAGGACCGCCACCGACTCGCTGGCCCCCCGCCCTGCTCTTCCCGACTGCTGAAGCGCCGAGGAAACGGAAGCGGGTATTCCTGCCAGGACCGCGGCATCAAGGCCGCCGATATCGATACCCAGCTCAAGGGCGTTGGTGGAAACAACCCCCTTGATGCTCCCGTCCCGCAGGCCGCGTTCGATCTGACGCCGCTCTCCCGGAAGATAGCCTCCGCGGTAAGCCTCCACCCGGGTACGATGGTTCTCATTAAAATGATTCGCAAGGGCCTTGTTGATATAGTCCGCGATGAGTTCCACCCGTATCCTCGAGCGACCGAAGACAATCGTTTTTACCCCACCTCGAAGAAAACGGAGGGCAATATCACGGCTTTCGAGAACCACTCCCCGCCTGATTCCCTGGACGGCATCTACCAGGGGAGGATTGTAAAGGATAAGGTTTTTCGCACCGGAAGGAGCACCGTTTTCCTCAATCACAGAAACAGGCTCGCCGATGATCTTTTCCGCAAGCTCTCCGGGGTTTTTAATGGTCGCGGAACAGCAGATGAACTGAATCTTTGAGCCATAGAAGCCTGCAATGCGTACCAGACGCCGCATAAGATTGGCCATATGACTACCGAAGATACCGCGGTAGGTGTGTACTTCGTCGATAACGACAAAACGGAGATTACTTAAGAATTTGATCCATTTCGGATGGTTCGGCAAGATTCCCGAATGAAGCATATCAGGATTCGAGATAACGATCCTACCGCTTTCCCGTGCCGAGACCCGAAGAGATTTGGGAGTATCGCCGTCGTATGTCGTTATTTTTACGGGCAGATCGTCGGACAAAACGATATCGTTCAGGGCCGACTGCTGATCCTGACTAAGGGCCTTCGTGGGAAAGAGATAAAGGGCCCGCGCATCCGGTTCGGCCAGGAGCCTCTGCATCACGGGAAGATTATAGGCAAGGGTTTTTCCGCTCGCCGTCGGTGTTACAACGACACAGTGTTCACCTGCACGTATCTTTTCCCAAGCCAGACGCTGATGGGAATAGAGTTGGTCGATTCCCTGCTTGCCAAGTGCTGTGACGATACGCTCGTCCAGCTCCTCCGGAAAAGGAGCATAAGATCCTTCCTTTGCAGGAAGCCGCTTCCAGGCCCCCACGTTTGATGCGAAGGAAGGATCACGTTTTAGCCCTTCAAGAATCCCTTCAAGTGGTGATGTCATGAAACTATTCTACCAAGCTTTTCATCTGCTGAAAATCCTTGACCCAGTGATCAAACTGATTTACCCTAGGTAATGTGAACTGTGATTGCTGAAGGGAAGAGGTGCTTTGTGAATAAACCATTGGCTATCGTATTGGGCGGAGGGAAAGGCACTAGGCTTTTTCCTCTTACGAAAGAGCGGGCAAAACCGGCGGTCCCCTTCGGGGGAAAATACAGGCTCGTAGATATACCAATCTCCAACTGTATCAACTCCGGAATTCGTCAAGTCTACATTCTTACGCAGTTCAATACTGCAAGTCTTCACAATCATATCTCAAGCACCTTCATTTTTGATGTCTTTAGTAACGGGTTTGTCGAAATTCTTGCGGCCGAACAGACTTTCGATAATAACAGCTGGTATCAAGGGACGGCGGACGCAGTCAGGAAAAACTTCTATCACTTTCACGACCAGTCGCCGAGTCATTACATTATCCTTTCAGGAGATCAGCTCTACCGCATGGACCTGGCGGAGATGTTGAATAAGCATATCGAGAGTGGAGCCGAGGTGACCATAGCAGCTACTCCCGTCTCTCGACAAAACGCCACCGGCCTCGGCATCATCAGTGCAGATAAAAAGGGACGCGCCGTATCTTTTATCGAAAAACCTGACCCGGAAGACGATATCTCACATATGTCCTTTGACCGTTCTCTCCTGCCGGAGAATCAACCGAAAGTGGATCTAAGTAAAGAGTATCTGGCCTCTATGGGTATGTACATTTTCAACGCGAAGACCCTTGAAAAGGTGCTGGATAATAACTACACCGATTTCGGCAAGGAGATTATCCCCATTGCCATTGGTGAGCGATACGTAAACACCTATATCTTTACCGGATTCTGGGAAGACATAGGAACCATCAAGGCCTTTTATGAGACGAATCTCAATCTTGCCTCTCTTACCCCGGCTTTTAATTTTTACGATGAAAAACGCCCCATATACACCCATCGCCGGCACCTCGCCGCAACGAAGATGAATTTTTGTACCATCAGCCAGTCCCTTGCGGCCGAGGGAAGCATCATCACCAACGCCTCAATCGTCAATTCGGTAATCGGCATCAGAACACTTATTGAGTCGGGAGCCAACCTCGATGGGGTTTACTGCATGGGAGCGAACTTCTACGAAACCTGGGAGCAGAAAAAGGAAAACGAGGAGCAGGGAATTCCCAACATCGGCATAGGTCGGGGAACTATCGTCAGGAAGGCAATCATCGATCTTAACGCACGCATTGGGGATGGCTGCAGGCTCGGCATCGACCCTATCGGAAGAAAAGATGGCGACTACGGCTATTACTGGATCGTGGACGGAATCATCGTCATCCCGAAAAACGGTATTGTTCCGGCGGGAACCATTATATAGTAACGGGCTTGTTTCGTAAGAACTCCAAAATTGAACGATCGGAATCTGCCATGGAAAGCCGTATCATTTCATCGAGGGTGAACCAACCGATTTTCTGATGTTCTGCGAGGGTAAAACCATCCCCTAAAATTTTGATATCAAAGGCCTGTAACTCATAATCGGTACCGCGATTTGAAAAGGCACCATGAAAAATCATTCGGCCCACCAGAATATGGATCTGAAACTCCTCGAAGAATTCCCGCTTCAGCGCCTCTTCGGGCTGTTCTCCGGAACGGGCCTTTCCGCCGGGGAATTCCCAACTTTCACCAATACTTGTCCCCGGCTTACGGAGAGCAAGAAGGTACTTACTCCCCCGCCGTGCAATTCCCGCCGTCGAGATACGTTGCATACCCCTCATACCACCAGTCGGTTAGAGAAACAGCACTGCGGGAAACAAAAAATGAAGCACGGCGATGACCATTGCGGCGACACCGAACACGGACTGGTTGGCGATAAATATCTTTTCGAGATGCTCACGCCCTTCACCGCCGACATCACTTTTTTGGATATAATAGTCCAGGGCCTGTATAAACCCCAGCAGGAAGAGAGAGATAGCAGGCAAAAGGTCGCCGACAACCGGTACATCCCCGGATGTAACGGTAAGCAGCTTGAAGATACCCACAAGCACGGTAAGAATGATCAGGGAAACACGAAGACCGGGCCGGTCTTCCAGTCCCTTCCTCATCTGTACCAAAATGGGAAATCGCTCTTCAAAATAATCGGCGGCAAGAAGAGCTCCACCGATGAAATTCAGAAGTATTGCAAGGACGTAGAATTGTACCATAACATCACCCCTCTTTGATTGGACATGGAAATCCTGATACAAAACATACAAGAAAGATTGTCGGTCGTCAACAAATTCTCAAATTCTAGGGAAGTCCCAGTCGAAGAAGAAATGTTTCACCTGAGACATTAAGGGTTGCGGTTGCCACTCTCACCTTCTCGGGAGAAGTAAGGCGAAGAAAAGCACGTTGGTGTTCGACAGCTCCGACGGTGATGGGAAGAACGGCATCCACTTCCTCCAGGCTTTCCCCTGAATCGGTGGAAAAACGATATGCGAAGGGGATGCCCGGGTGAATCTGCCCCTCCCGCCCCGGGGCCTTCACGAAAAGGTCAAAGTAAATCCCCTCCTCTAATCGCTCTGCGTCGAGGGTAAAGGTATAGCCTTCCCAGCGACCCCGATCTTTTCTTCCGTACATCGGGTAAAGGGTCAAGGCGATGATTGCAACGATAACAAGGTCGACGAAGAAAATCATTGAACCACGACGGGCAAAGAAACCGCCGCGTTTACCTTTTTTCTTATAGTCATCCGGTCTGGATTTTCCGTAATAGCGTATGGGACGGTCCTCGGGAGAAAGATTCGGATCCTCACTTTCGGCACCGCCCAGACGAATCTGTCGCCGCTCGCTCATTCTGCCGCGCTCCGGTAGCTCTCGATCCCGATATACTCGATCAGCTGCCCGGCGGTAAAAAAGCCCCTTTCCTCTGCAGCATGCTTTCCCGCCCGTTGATGAAGGGCAACAGCCTGAAGCGCCGCCTCTTGTGTCTCCATTTCATCGCGCATCAACATCGTCCCGCAGATACCGGCAAGAACATCTCCCGATCCTCCGGTTCCAAGAGCCGGGTTGTTACCTTCAACAATCTCATATTCCCCCTCAGGAGAGGCTATGTGACTGATATGGCTTTTTAAAACAATCACACCGTTACAACGCTCAGCCATTGAAGGCAGCAGCTCCCAAGGACGGGTAAGCAGTATGGAATGAGCCTCTTCGATATCACGGCAGAGGCCGAGAGAAACCGCAAGCCCCAACGCTTCCCCAGGATGCGGGGTCACAATCCAGCGAGTGCTCCCATCTTTGCCGGGAAGCCTCCCACCATTTTTGTTGAGCCACATACCAAGAAGCGTAATGCCGTCGGCATCGATCACGCCGGAAGCGGCATGTTCAATAACGGCGTCAAAGGCAGCAAGACGAGCCTCATTACGCCCCCATCCCGGCCCGATTACAACGGAATCCACCGAAGCAGCAAATTTCGGATCAACGCGCCGAATCATAATACCGCTCCGATCGGGGGGCGTTCTCGCAAAGATTTCGTCGTCAAGCATCAAGGAGACAAGGCCAGCCCCGCTTGAGGCGGCAGACATCGCACAGAGGAAAGGTGCACCATCGGTACAAGGAGCACCACCGATAACAAGAAGATGCCCCCTTCGATTTTTATAGGCCCAAGGTGCCACCTCTGGTACTTGGACCTCTTCGGGTAAAAACCACTCTGCCGCCGCTTCGGCTTCGGCAATGAGGCCAGGAGGAAAGCCAACCGGTACGACAACGATCCGGCCCGCAAGTTTCCGCCCTTCAGGGCTGAAAAGCGGAAGCTTCGGTAGCTCCATGGCAAGGGTGATATCGGCCCGAACAATTACCGACCCAGCTATAGGAAAGGCATCGTCTCCCAGCCCGCTGGGAATATCAACGGCTACCTTTAGGGCCCGGCTTTCGTTGATGCGTCGCACAAGCTCCGCAGCCGTCGGGCGAAGAGCGCCTTTCAGCCCTGTTCCGGCTATACCGTCGAAAATAACATCGGCCTCCGAGATTGCGGCCAGCACAGTTGGCTTATCGCCCTCCATGCACAGCACTTCGAGCCCATAACCTTCACAAATTTTGGTCTGAAGACGAACCGATTCACCATTCTCAGAGGCAAAAAGCAAGACCTTCGCCCCGGTATATCCCTCACTAAAGGCCGCACGGGCCATAACAAGGGCATCACCGCCGTTGTTGCCCTTCCCCGCCACAAACAATAGCTTACACTCTTTATCGATCTTCTCCCGGCAGAGGGCACGAAAATTCCGCCAGGCGTTCTGCCCAGCATCTTCCATCAAAAGCAAACCGGGAATGGCGCAATTCTCCGAGGCTTGCCGATCTATACAAGACATCACGCCACCGGTGACAATCTTCATTACTCCTCCTCGGTGATCCGATCGGAACGCCACCATACGATATCGACACCAAACGCTTTTGCCAGCAGTGCCGTCAGAATTCCGTCGGGAGAAAGATAAAAATCGCGATAGATGATCTGATCATCTTCGAGGAGTATGGTACTTCTATCAACGACCGAACCATCACGGCCCATAATCATAAGCTCAAAATCATCACCGCTTTCCGGTGCCATAAAGTAGAGGTTCCCATTTCGGTCCACACCAAGGGCCTCATAGATTGTGACGAAAGAATCGTCTTCAAGAAAGCCCCCTCCCTGCTCGTCAACGCGCTTGGCAGGAAGAACGATCCGGGAATCCCAGGTTGCCGTCTCGGTATTGAAGATACAGATGGCACTCTGATCAAAGTCGATCCCCCCTTTATCCCCTTCGCTTCGATAGTAGTCGACCATCACGTAGAGCAGGGGGGCCGTATAATCCGGGAAAACACCTTTTATTCCAGGCTCGGCATACCCCTCTCCATCCGGCATGGGAATTTCCTGAGGGGGAATATCCGATCGACTCTTCAGAGAGCCGTGATTGTCAAAGGAAAAGAGAACCCACCGGTTCGGTCCACGCGAGGCAATCCATATAGTATCATTATCAACGACAAAAATCCTCTCAACATAGGGAAAGGGCGTTCCTCCGACCCCTTCCTGTCCTAGATAATCGAGCACCTCACCATCCTCGGAAAAGCGGAGTACGATCGTATTGAGACTACTCGCCAGCTCCTCATCGCAGGATATCTGATACTCCTGGGCCCGCTCCTCAACCAAAAGAAGCCCTGAACCGGTAACCGCGATCTCTCCGACATCGGTGAAGGGGTATTGGTAGGCCTTTCGGCTGGAGACCATATCTGATCCGCTGTCGGTATCGAGGAGAATGGGACCGGGATTAGTTTCGGCAGAGTAAAACAGGGAGAGAATATCCCCATAGCCGTTAAACTCCATCACCTTTTTCGAATTACCATTGCCGATATAGAAGAGACCATTGCGCATTACGATCCTGGTTTTCTCCGTGTAAGGAACCCCATAGTGTTCCACAAGGTCCAGGTCATCCTCCATCTTTCCGATCTTCAAAGAAAAGAGCGTTTCCCGCTTCAGGGTATTTCCGTCACCTGCTTCGCAGGAACTAAACAGCAAGGGAAACAGTACCAAAAAACAAAACAGACACACAGCACTGCATCGGTAATATGGGAATCTATATGCTTTCATCTCGGCCAATAGTAGCCCCTGCTTATGGCTCTGTCAATGAATCATAAAAGCTGACAACGACGCCTCTTTTTAGTATAGTAGATAGGTGAATAGATAATGAGTCGTATCTGCCAAAGGAGTTAGCAATAATGCTGGAAAAAGCAATAACAACCCTGTTTGGGTCCAAATACGAAAGAGACCTTAAGGAGCTACTTCCCCTGCTCCATAAGATCAATGAGTTCGAATCGACTACCGCCGCCATGCCGGCCGAGGCGTTCCCTGCAAAGACAGAAGAGTTTCGCAATCGGTATCAAGAAGGTGAAAGTCTCGATGCCATGCTACCGGAGGCCTTTGCCATGGTTCGTGAAGCGGCCCGGAGGACCCTCGGCGAACGTCATTACGATGTGCAGCTCTTGGGAGGCATTGTCCTGCATCTGGGAAAAATCATGGAGATGAAAACCGGTGAAGGAAAGACCCTCTCCAGCGTCACGGCCGCCTACCTCAATGCCATCCCCGGCGAAGGGGTCCATGTCGTAACGGTCAATGATTACCTTGCCGAGCGTGACGCTCAATGGATGAAACCGGTCTACTCCTTTCTGGGAGTCACCGTAGGTTCGATTCTTAGCGACATGGATAACGAGGCACGAAAAGAGTCCTACAATTGCGACATTACCTACGGAACCAACAACGAATTCGGTTTCGACTACCTCAGGGACAACATGCGCTGGAGCATGGAGGGGCGTGTTCAGCGGGGCCATCACTACTGCATCATCGACGAGATCGATTCCATCCTGATCGACGAGGCGCGAACCCCGTTGATTATTTCCGGTCAGGCGGAAGACGATACGAAGAAATTCAGAGAGGTCAACCGGCTGGTTCCCATGCTTACCGAGTGTGCCAAGGACCCGGAAACCGGTACCTATCCCGAAGAGAACCCGGTTGGTGATTATCAGCTTGATGAGAAATCGAAAAAGGTGACCTTTACCGATGAAGGGATGAACCATATAGAAGAGCTGCTCCTGAAAAACGGCATCATATCCGATTCCCTTTTCATCGATGACAACTTCGAATATATCCACTATTTCACCCAGGCGGTTAAGGCCCATAAACTTTTCCACATCGATGTTGATTACGTTGTAAAAGAGAAGCAGGTACAGATCGTCGACGAGTTCACCGGTCGTATTCTCCATGGCCGACGTTACTCCGACGGCCTCCACCAGGCTATTGAAGCTAAAGAGGGAATCCAGGTTGCAAAACGGAACAAGACCCTGGCGACCATCACCTTTCAGAATTTCTTCCGTATGTACGACAAGATCAGCGGCATGACCGGAACCGCAGACACAGAGGCACGGGAGTTTGCAAAAATCTACAACCTTGAGGTAGTGGTTATTCCCACAAACCGCCCCCTTGCCAGGATCGATGAAAACGACGTTATCTTCCTCAACGAAAAGTTCAAATATCAGGCAATATGTGACGAGATCGCCCAGTTGCAGAAAAAGGGACAACCGGTACTGGTCGGAACGGTTTCCATCGAAAAATCGGAACTCTTGAGCACTATGCTTACCGCAAAAGGGGTGAGACATGAGGTCCTCAACGCAAAAAACCATGCCCGAGAGGCACTTATCATTGCCGAGGCCGGTGCAAAAGGAGCCGTAACCATTGCAACCAACATGGCCGGCCGAGGTACCGACATCAAGCTTGGAGGTAATCCCGAGTTCCGCGCCAGGGCAAAGGCAGGAACCGAGGCAAGTGAGGAAGAGTTTGCATCGACCTATAAAAAAGAATATGCGAAGTGGAAAGAAAATTACGAAGAAGTAAAGAGCCTCGGAGGTCTCTATATCCTCGGTACGGAAAGACATGAATCCCGGCGGATCGACAACCAGCTCCGTGGTCGATCGGGACGGCAGGGGGATCCTGGCACGAGCCGCTTCTTCCTTTCCCTCGACGATAACCTGATGCGCCTTTTTGCCCGGGACAATATGCGCAATCTCATGGCAAAGGCGGGTATGGACGGTGGAGAGCCGCTCTACCACCCGTGGATCAACAAGGCGATCGAGCGGGCACAGAGCCGCGTCGAAGAGCGTAACTTTGAGATCAGAAAACACCTCCTGGAATATGACGATGTACTCAACGAACAGAGGAAATTCATCTACGCCCAGCGGGATGAAATTCTCTCCGACATGAACCTAAAACAACGTGTTTTTTCAGCGGTCTCAGAAATGGTAGACGAAGCGGTCGACCAGGCATTCAAGACCGGGGACAGACAGGAGACCATTGCCGCCAAGCTTGAAGAGAAGTTGAAGGAGTTTTTGCTCTTTATCCCCTCTCTTGATAGTATCGATGGGGAGGAGCCCCTGGAATGGAAAAACCAGGAGACCCTTTCCAGCCAAATCTTTGATCGCTACCGAACCGATATGGAAAAAAAGATTGAGGCCGCAGGGGAACGTCCCTTCAACGACTTTATCAAGTATCAGTATCTCAGACAGATCGATATCAAATGGCAGGAGCACCTCGACCAACTTGAAGAGCTGCGTGAGGCGGTATATCTTCGAGCCTACGGACAAAAGAATCCGCTTCTGGAATACAAGCTTGAGGGCTTCGATATCTTCGATAAACTAATCTACGATATCAGAACAAACATTGCCAAGATGGTGATAAATGTTCAAATTCAGGAACCCGAGGCGGCAAGGAGAAGGAGGATGCCCGTGGGTGCCGGTACCGCAAGCCATAAAGCCATGGGACAGTTCGGAGGTGCCGAGGTCCAGGGCGGCGGGGAGCGCAAGGAATCGTCGCCCCAGGGGGCACAGATCAAACGCAGCACTCCCAAGGTCGGGAGGAACGATCCCTGCCCCTGCGGTAGCGGGAAAAAGTACAAACACTGTTGCGGAAGATAACAAACGGCATTATACGCCAACTGTAAAGCAACGTAACAACGTACAGCAAAAAGGAAGGCCGCCCTTTCACCGGGTGGCCTTTTTCACGGAAGGTACGATCGATTGTGCATCGATTATTTATAGAGGTAGCCCCCCAGAGGATTGACCGGTACATTATTTCGATAAAGGGCAAAATGAAGGTGAGGGCCGGTGGAACGGCCGGTGCTTCCCATCTCCCCTATCTGCTGCCCCTGACTGATGTGCTGTCCCTTGCGAACCAAAATCCTGCTAAGGTGTCCGTAGAGACTCTGAAAGCCGTGGCTGTGGCGTATCACCACATACTTGCCAAAGCCTCTGGGCCTGTCGCCAACAAGAACTACCGTCCCCTCCATGGTAGCGGAAACAGGCGTTCCCACAGGACCGGCAAGATCTATACCATAGTGCATGCTGCGAACGCCGGTAAAGGGATCGCTTCGATATCCGAAGGGAGAGGTGAGACGCCCCCTCGTCGGATAGGTAAAAAGGGTTCCCATCGCCTTTTTATAGTCATATTCACTGATCTGTCCCCCCGGAACGAAAAGAATCTGCCCGGCCGTTATCACCTCAGACTGAAGATCGTTGGCATCCAGGATATAGTTCACGGGAACCGAAAATTTTTCGGCAATGGAAGCAATACTATCGCCGGAACGGACGGTATAGGGAATACCGTCCACATTAGGAATCTTGAGTTCCGATCCCGCATAGATCTTTCTGACATCGGTGATGTTGTTAAATGCAATCAAGGTACCGACGTCCAGACCATTCTCATGGGCAATCTCCGAAAGGGTATCGCCCCGTTCCAGGGTATACTCCCTGCTGCTGACCGCGGTAAAGAGAACACCGTCGGGAAGGATAGGACTACCAGAACCCTGGTTTGCCGTATCGCTATTAACATATGAAAAGAGGCTTTTATGAACCGTCGAGGCCCCCGGAGTAAGCCCCAAGTCGGGTAAAGCACGTGGCCTGGGACCGACGAAAGAGGCCAATCCGACACAGCCACCTGCCAGGATGATACTGCTCAGGGACAGGATGAGGATTTTCCTCCGCTTCGAAGGAGCAGAACGCCGCCGCGGCTGTTGTTTCATTTCGGGAAAAAGGACGGGATCATCCTCCCTTTCATGTCCTAAGGCCCATGAAGCCCTCAATCGAGAAAAAAACGAACGCCTTTTCCTGACCTGTTGTTTTTGATGCAACACTTCCATATCCATACGCTTACCATATCGACAATTTTTCCCTCACATATTACTATAACACGCATAAAGCTTTGATAAGGATACGATGATTGATTCCGCTTCTCCGTTCATATTGCTAATCTTCGCCACACTTATCGTCTTGATGGTCGTCGGATCACTCTTCGGCATCTACACCGTCGAAGGGCATTCCATGGAACCATATCTGTCTCCCGGAAGAAATGTTATTATTTTCAAGCGGATTCCTTTCGGCAGTATAAAACGTGGTGATATACTTGTCTACAAGAGTCCCCTTGACGGTAAAACCGTGATTAAGCGTTGTGCGGGGCTTCCCGGGGACGCAATGACCGGGGAGAACGGGGAAGTGATAGTGCCCGAAGAAGCTTTCTTTGCCCTTGGGGACAATCTACCGCTTTCGGATGATTCACGCCACTACGGGGTGGTATCAAGGAAGGCCATAAAGGGAAAGGTCGTCTTTCCCCGCATCGGAGGCAGTTTGCACAGTGAGTGAATCCAGTCCGGATCTTCGAAATAAACGATTTGCGTTTTTCATCCTTGTTACTGCGGTCTTTATTCTCCTTCTTATTTGGAAATTCTTCGATGTGATGATTATTCATCCGGTAAAGGGGAATCCGGGAATCGTCCGTCCGCCACGGGTGGAACGAGGTCCGATTCTCGACCGAAACGGTAAGATCCTTGCGGTACAAACCCGGCTTTATACGGTAACAGCCTGGATGCCCAACGTCAAGAACCCTGAGCAGAGTGCGGCTCTCCTTGGTGATCTACTCGGCCTTGAAACCGAGGATCTTCTTGCCCGAATGAAATCAAGAAGCGGATTTCTTTATGTAAAACGTAAGGTTTCTCCTTCGGAAAGCGAGGCGGTCAGGCAGCTTATTGAGGAAGGAGAACTACCGGGGATCGGATTGGAACCCGAATATGGGCGAAATTACCCGGAACGAAGCCTTGCAAGCCATGTCATCGGTTTTGTGGGTACCGATAATGTGGGTCTAGACGGTATCGAACTCACCTATGATAATGTATTATCCCCCCCCGAAGATAAGAAAAAGCAGGAGGAAACGATCTACGGAAATCAACTCTTCCTTACCCTTGATGCCAATGTACAGTATTTTGCCGAATCCTTGGCAAAGAAGGCATGGGAAGAGCACAATCCCGATGCCGTGATGATTATGGTCATGGATGCGAAAAGCGGCGATTTTCTCGGCTGGGCCTCCTATCCCACCTTCGATCCCAACAATTTCACCTCGGCAAGTAACAGAGAAAAGCAGAATAGGCCCGTGGTGGCGGCCTATGAACCGGGATCGGTTTTCAAGATCTTTTCCATCGCTTCGTTTCTTGACCTCGGAGGCATCAACACTTCAAGTACCTTTTTCTGCGATGGGGCCTATGAAAAAGAGTTCCCCGCCTCGGGAGAAAGAATCGTCATCAACTGTCTTGGCCACCATGGAAGGGTTCACCCCCAGGAAATCATAAAGTATTCCTGCAACGCGGGAGCCGCCTATGCAAGCGAAACCGTAAGCAAACAGGATTTTTACGACAAGCTTACCGAATTTGGTTTCGGAACGGCCACCCATCTCCCCTTTCCCGGAGAAAGCGCCGGTATTCTTCGGAAACCGGAACAGTGGTCAGGCAGGACAAAACCGACCATTGCCATCGGACAGGAGATCTCCGTGTCTGCCGTACAGATCGTCACGGCGGCCACGGCCTTTAGCAACAACGGTATGGTCCTTGAACCTCACATTGTCAAAAAGATCGTCTCCCCGGAGGGTAAGACCCTCGAGCGCTTCGACCGCAGGCCGATAAAGCAGGTCATAGATCCCGCAGTTGCGAATTCCGTCCTGCAAATGATGGAAACAGGCAGCGAACGGGGCGGCACCGGCTGGCGTGGTGCCATAGAAGGAACACAGATATCGATAAAAACCGGCACAGGGGAGATGATCGACCCCAAGACCGGTACCTACTCTCCCGCTGCGGTTCTGGCCTCCTCCCTGGCCATATTTCCCAGCGATGATCCCCGCTTCATACTCTACGTGGTCATCGATCATCCCAGAGGCAGGCAGTACTACGGTGGAAGAATCGCGGCGCCCATTATCAAGGATCTGGGAGAAGAGCTGATTCGCTATTACGGTATCCCCATCACCGGAGATACCGTTGTCAGTCATGAGGGGAGCATCCGGGTTCGTATCCCGCCGGAAGCAAGCCTGACAGATGTTATGCCCGATCTCGACGGTTTCTCCAAAAAGCAGTTGATGCCGCTTCTCGATCAGGACAAAATCCCCGTAACCATTACAGGGGATGGCTGGGTCATTCACCAGAGCCCGGCCCCCGGAACCCCGATAACAAGCGATACAAAAATCATCCTGGAACTTGAGTAAAGCCGAAAGGAATCATGAGAAACGAGAATCTGAAGAGCAATTTGCACACCCTGGAACTCCGCTTTCCCGGGATAGGAGAGCAGCTCTCTGCGCCTGAGGATGAACAGGAGACGAAGCAGGCGCTTGCGATCAGCATTGAGTCGGCAAGGAACGGAGCGGTTACCGCAAAGGCAGGCGGAAAATATCTCCACTCCCGCTTCGATCCTGCAAGAGAGGCCCGCAGACTCATCGAAAAGGAGCTGCCCGCCGATTGCCGACTCACGATTTTCGAGGGTTTCGGCCTCGGATATCAGGTGGAGGCCCTTCTGGAAAGTCGGAAAGATGCCCTCGCCATCGTGCTCGAACCATCGACGCATCGCTTTCTTACGGCCCTCGGCGCCCGTCCCATGGAAGAGCTCCTTTCCAACGAAAACCTTAGCCTCGTGGTCGGGGCCCAGGCCGATGCAATTCCCGCCCTCCTCTCTCGTTTTCCCGAAACGACGCCTCAGACATTCCGGCTCAGACCTCTCTACGACGCCGATCCTGAAAGCTTCGTCGATTACGACAATGCCTTGCGCCATTTTTTAGGCAGGAGGCAGGTTAATAACGCGACCCTCGACCGCTTCGCCGGAACGTGGACCCGCAACCTTTTGCGCAACGTCGGGCCTCTGGCCGAAGCTGGAGACCTTGCCCTACTTCGGGGCAAATTTTCACACCTCCCCGCCCTTCTTCTGGCGGCAGGGCCTAGCCTGGACGAGCTCCTTGATCGATTTGAGGAGATCAAAGAGAAGGTACTTGTCATCGCCGTAGATACCGCCTGCAGGGCCCTGACCCTCAGAGATATCCGTCCCGATATCCTCGTCGTGGTGGATCCACAATACTGGAACACCAGACATCTCGACCATGCAAAGCTTGATGAAACGGTCATGGTTTCCGAATCCTCAACCCATCCGAGAATCTTTCGACTCCGGCCCAGGCGGCTCTTCTTTTGCGGTTCCATGTTTCCCCTGGGCATCCGTCTTGAGTCCGCAGTCGGAAGGAATGCCCACATAACCGCAGGAGGATCGGTATCGACCACCGCCTTTTCTCTCGCCAGATTCATGGGGGTCGAGGAGCTCTACATCTCGGGGCTCGACCTCGGGTATCCCGGAGGAAGCACCCATTTTCGGGGAAGCTTTTTCGAACAGCGGGGCCACTCCTTCAGCAGCCGCTTCTCGCCCTTTGAGCATTTTACCCACCGCATCATCCATGAGGCGGGACGTGAGGAGATTCCGACCTACAACGGAAGGAAGATCGCATCGGATAGCAGGCTTTCGGTCTACCGAAGCTGGTTTGCCGAACAGGTGGCCGCCGAAACGCTGCCCAGGGTATACGCACTAAGCGGAAACTCCGCCGCCATCAAGGGAATCGAAGCCGCCGATATAGACTCGCTGCTCCGCCTCCCCGACATAGGAGAAGAGAAGCGCAGGCTGCTTGCGCTCTTACCCCAAAGGACGGAGGCCGAAATCGCCGAAAGGCGACGCGCTTTGGAAGATGCAACCAATGAACTGGCGGCCGAGCTCCGACATCTTGCAGGCATTTCGGCAAAGGCAGCGCTCCTTTCCCGCTCCATCGAAAAGGCCGCCGGCCAGGAAAAAACGGTAAGCTATACCGTCGAGCTCCTGAACGAGTTGGACAGGCAGATCCTATCGACTACCTCAAAGGATATCGCTGCCTTTCTCATCCAGCCCTTTTTGAGAGACTTCTCGCTTCACGACTCCTCAGCTAAAGGGTCGAGCCTTTATCAGGCAATCAGCGAAGCGGCGGAAGGTTATCTCGCATTTTTTCATAGCTAAAACTCAAGTTTCCGGGTCCATCGCCGACAATAAAAAAGGGTGGGAGAGAACCCCGCCTCATGCATGTAATGTGTGCATTAAACGGTATGCTGTTAAACGTCCAGGCATACCGTTTTTTTATGTCTAAATCCTTATCCTGTAATGATTTTTTCTTGTGTAGCCAGTTTTGTAGCCGATTCAATTACCCTATATCGTTTCCAATGATAAAACGATAACCGATGCCGCGTTATAAAGAAATGTTTTCATTATATCCAAGAAACACTTCAAAGGGTAAAACAGTCTTCTATTACCGTACCTATGATGAAGGCAGCAGGCGTACTAAACGATATCCTGCCGAAGTTCAAGGAAGCGGTTAGAAGAACTGAAGATTCAGGCCGTCGTAGGGCATAAGGATAACTGCATGACGGATAAATATTCTCACTTCCGACTTCAGGACTTCAGTGCTGTTCTGGACGTACGGCGGAGATATTCAAAGGAGAGGTTTCATGGGAACAGAACTGAACAATAAACTTTCCAGTATCAAGAAGGAATACTTGGAACTTCCAACCTCTGTTGAACGGATAAGCTTTCTGAAACAGACAGTAGTAAAGCTTATTCAGGATAATAATGAGAAGTGGCGCAGTATCAGGATCGAAGTGAAGAATGGTGAGCTGAATGCGGAGTCTGAAACATTGCAGCTGATCCTTGAAGAAGAAAACCTTGCCATTGGTCGGGTTCAGATCTGGCTGATGGATGAAGTAGCTCTGGCTCCAAAAAAAGAGAGCAGGAATGCGGAAGAACTATCTGATACTGAGCCGGTAAAAACAAATATGGTTCTGGCATCAGAAGCAGGTAAAATGCCTGCTGCAAAGAAGTATATGACCTCACAGGATGTTGCGGATTACCTCGGTATTTCTGTTCATACTATTAGGCGTTGGGCTTTGGAACAAAGAATACCTGTAAGCACTCTGAACGGTAAACACAACCGCTTTATAAAAGAAGAGATTGACAAGTGGGTACTTGAGAACGGGAAGAAGATGCTTGGTTAAATCAATTACCTGTCCAAAAACCTTAACTATTATAGAGTGTAATTGCCAGTTGTCGTCGGAAGGAATATACTAAACCGAGTTAAACCAAATTTGACCGAATGGAACTGATACACATGATTCAGCAAAGGAGCCCTGCGCCATGGAAGAAAGATGGTTGTCTGTAGACGAAATTGGTGAATATCTCGGAATAAAGCGAGATACAGTCTATAAGTGGATAGCAGAGAAGAAAATGCCTGCGCACAGAGTCGGTCGGTTCTGGAAGTTCAAAGTAAAAGAAGTGGATGGGTGGGTTCGGAAGGATAATGCTGGTGATGGTACAGGGACAGCAGACAATTGAAAGATTATCAAGACAAAATGGAGAACTTGTATTACAAGATCTCCATAATAGGCAGCAAGTATAAGACCGCTTTCCTAACAAGTATTCCCGCAGAAAGAGCCATAAACATTAATGCTCTTGTATGCCAGGAGGACTATCCTGCATCGGAATTAAACTTTGAACAAATATTTTCGAGAAACATAGATTCAAAACTGAATTTCATATGTCTCTATAATTTTGAAATCCTTTTTCGACCTGAATACCGGTTTGACCTTCTATCGTTTATTAAGGGAAAATCAAAAACTAAGAAATTTGCCATTATCTGGCCAGGAGAAATCCAGAATGATCAGCTGGTATACAGTAGACCAGGACGACCAGATTATTACACGCATAACATAGACAATTATCTCATATATAAGGAAGAGCAATGAAGTACAAAGACTTAATCCAATTTGACCCAATCGAATCAGTTATTACTCTGACAGAAGCTGACAATGAACAGAAGGCTGCTGATTTAGTAAAAACCTTCGTTGTCTCCCAATCCATGGAGATCAATCTGAATGAAATTATTATCCCTAATCTTCAGTTTGAAACGCCTCGTGATCAAAAAGGGATATTTGTTGTAGGTAACTATGGTACCGGTAAATCTCACTTGATGGCATTTATATCAGCCTTGGCTGAAAATAAAGACTATTTGGACTTGGTTGGTAATTTATCTGTCAGAGAACAGGCTGCACAAATAGCAGGGAAGTTCAAAGTTATCCGCTCCGAGCTTGGTGGTGTTTCCACAACTTTACGTAATGCGATTTGTATGGAGCTTGAAAAACACCTGAAATCATTGGGAATCAATTTCACATTCCCATCTACAGATAAGATCGCCAACAATAAGGATTCCATCCATGAGATGATGGCTCTGTTTCAGGAAAAGTACCCTGACCAGGGTCTTTTATTGATACTCGATGAGCTTTTGGACTTCCTTCGGGGGCGCGAAGATGACCAGAAACTCATCCAAGACCTAGGTTTTCTCCGTGAAATTGGAGAAGTTTGCAAGAACTCTCGGTTTCGGTTTATCACAGGGGTCCAGGAATCCCTGTTTGAGAGTCCCTCTTTCAAATTTGCAGCTGATTCTTTAGGGCGAGTGTCAGAACGTTTTATTCAGGCAACGATTCAGAAAGAAGATGTAAGCTTTGTTGTATCGGAACGTCTCCTTAAGAAAACTCCCGAACAGAAGGCAAAAATCCGGGAGCACCTGGAACAATTCCAGCCGTTCTACAAACCCCTATCCGGCGGCCTCGATAATTATGTGGATCTGTTTCCTGTTCATGAGCAGTACTTTGAGAAATTCCAGATGGTCAACATTGGTGAGCAGAGGAAGATTCTTGAAGCTATTAGCAAAAAAATAGAGTCTATTCTGGAACTTGAAGTACCAGAGAAAGAAACTGGTATTTTCTCCTACGATTCCTATTGGAAAGTGATTATGGGCGATCATACCAACCGGGTAAATCCTGATGTTCGCAAGGTTATTGAGATAACAGAACGGGTGGAAAATATACTTGATGAATCCTATGAAGGATCGAAAGAGCAGGTACATGTAGCTCAGAAGATCATCTCAGCATTGGCGATTCACCGTTTGACAACAGGAGACTTAAAAGCAGCAGTCGGATTAACCGCTGAGAACCTGAAGGATGAACTCTTTCTTTATCTCACTGTCCCTGAGAAGGATGAAAACTTTCTTCTGACCATCATTCAGAAGGTCATCAAGAACATTATGACCACCCTTAACAGTTTGTATATCAGATTGAACGAAGAGAACCGACATTACTACATCTACACAGACATGGGTAAAGACCCGAATCAGGAAATTCGGAATAAGGCCAGTAAGCTTTCTGCTGATAAGGAACTGACACGATACTACTTTGAGATTCTCTCGCTTATTATGGAGCAGACTGATGTCACCTATCGTACTGGCTTTAAGATTTGGGAATATCCCTTGATGTGGTACCAAAAGAAATCTGAGATTGACGGATATCTGTTTTTTGGAAATCCCAATGAGCGGTCAACAACTCAGCCTCCCAGAGAGTTCTATCTTTATTTCATCGATCCTTTCCGGCAGAATACCACCGTGTCTTCGGGCAAAGATGATGAAGTGTTTATTCAATTGAAGGACGTTGATGATGACTTCGAAAAAAACTTGCGTCTCTATGCAGCTGCAAAAGAGCTAAGTTTAACAGCAGTCCAGGAGTACAAAACTGTCTATAATCAATTAGCACAGAAATACCAAAGAGAATTATTGAGCTGGTTGAAAAACAATATATCCGACCGTTTTCAGATTTCCTATAAAAACAGTACGAAGCTTTTCAAGACATGGTCTGCCAGTATCAACTTGAGAGAATTATCTGGTATTAGTGGTTCCGAGACTCTTTCATTCAAACAACAGATTGATACTCTTGCTTCAGGATTGTTGTCAGATTACATAGCAGATCAAAAGCCGGATTACCCGGAATTCTCTATCAAGATAACGAACCAGAACAGGCGTCAGACAGTTCAGGAAGCATTGAGAGCTGTTGTAAGGGGCCAAAGCAGTGGTCAGGCGAATGCGGTTCTATCTGCCCTGGACCTGCTCTCCGGTGAAGGGATTTCAGTAGAACATGCATCGATTTGCAGTGAAATTCTTGCCATCGTGAACTCAAAAGAGTCGAGTCAGGTAATCAATAGAAATGAGCTGGTCTCTGAGCGCAATGACAAAGAGTATATTTTGAATGGCTCTCTGGAAATTGATTTTCTACCCGTTTATCTGGCAGCCTTGATTAGTGAAGGATACATTAACCTCTCTGTAGGATCAGATCGGTATACAGCATCCAATCTTGATTCTCTTCTTTCCATTGGCTTTAATCAGATTCTTGATTTTAATCATATAAAGAAGGCTGAAGATTTCCCTCTTGTCGAGTTAAAAGAATTGTTCACCGCTTTGAAACTCCGCCCCGGTTTGATAGTACAGACCAGTACTCGAAAAGAAGCCGTCAAAGAACTTATTGATAAAGTGGATGCCCTGCTCAAGCAATGTGCCAAAGTGGAACAGAAGATCCGAAACGGCTTTGTTATCTGGGAACAGAAATTACTCTCAGAGAGTAGGTCTCAGAAATATATCGACTCTCTCGGTGAAGTCAAAGATTTTATGGAACTTATCTCCCGATACAACACTCCCGCCAAGATAAGCAACTTCAAAAAGACAACCGATGAGATAGATGCATTCAAAGAGAAGTTAGGGTTGATAACAGAAATAGAAGGGATGGAAGCCTTTGTACAAAATTTTCAGCCCCTTACCAATTATCTATCCAGGGCAGAAAGTGAAGTTCCCAATGAAGCAAAGTGGAAAGAGGATTACAACAATCTGAGAACAGATTTCACAAATAAGATAGCAACTGAAGAACCATGGAAATCGAGTGATTCTCAGAGTGCATTGCGAACACAGATGCAGGCTCTGAAGGACCGTTACAAAGATGATTATATGGAGATCCATAAGCACTATCGATTAGGTCCGAAGGCTCAAGAGAAAAAGGAAGCTTTTCAACGAGATAGTCGTCTTGAGAGTTTAAGAGCATTGAGTACTATTGAATCGCTTCCTTCCCACCAACTTCGAAACTGGGAAGATACCCTTGTTTCTTTAAAGAATTGTACGCTTCTGACCATGGCCGACCTGGATAATTCACCAAAGTGCCCTCATTGTAGTTTTGAGAGGAAAAGTATTGATGAATCGAGCGTCAGTGCTGACCAGAGGATTCAGGTATTGGATTCTGAGCTGGATGATCTTTACAGCAATTGGAAATCGTTTCTGAAAGATGAAATGGAAGACCCCACGATCCAGGTGAATCTCGACCTCTTGGGAGATAAAGATTCAGCAACAGTAATAAAAGATTTTATCAATGGAGGAGACTTGCCGGAAGTTATTTCTCCGAAGTTGATTCAAGCCATCAAAGATGTTCTGAAAGGCTTGGAAAGAGTTTCCATGAAGCAGGAAGCATTAGTAACAGCACTTAACAAAACGGGTCTTCCTGTAACGCCCAATGAATTGAGAGAGCGCTTTGAATCTTATCTGAAAGGGATCATTGCTGGTAAAGAAGAAAAGCAGATAAGAATAGTGATCGAGGAGTAATGTATGAATATTCAGAATTTATCACTTAAATATTTCCGCGGTATCAAAAAAATGGAAATATATCTGAATAAGCAGTTAAATGTTATCTGTGGAATCAATGGTGTAGGGAAAAGCAGCATACTCGATGCTATTTCTATCCAGTTATCATGGATAGTCGCAAGAATCCGTTCAGAGAGAGGTTCTGGGAGACCTATCAGCGAATATGACATAAAGAATAATGCAAATTTTTCGATGAGTGAGATGCTTATTGAAGAGCATAATAAACAGTATAAAGGCAAATTAGTAAAAACAAAGAAAGGCTATTCAGTTGATGAAAAATCAAGTGTATTGGAATTATCAAATTATGCAAAAGAAATCCGGTCCTATATTACTGATAAGGAAGAGCAAGTTTCAGTCCCTGTATTTATTTATTACAGTACAAATCGTATTGTAGATGACATCCCATTACGTATTAGAAGTAAGCATGATTTCAACCTTTTGGAAACCTATGACAACTCTCTGGAAACTGGAGTCAATTTTCGAAGTTTCTTTGAATGGTATAGAAATCGGGAAGATTTAGAAAATGAAAAGTTCAGAGATTTGAATCAAGATAATTTATTCAATCAAGAGAAAAGAGCATATGAAGGGGATAAGCAGTTAGAATCAGTCCGTATTGCAATAGAACGAATATCCGGGTTTAAAGATATATCTGTGAAACGAAGTCCACTTCGAATGGAAGTAAACAAGAATGGAGAAAAACTTAGAGTAGAAAAACTATCTGATGGTGAAAAATGTCTTTTTGCAATGGCGGGGGATATGGCACGACGTTTAGCGATAGCTAATCCGACTTTGGTAAATCCGCTTGAAGGTGAAGGAGTTGTTCTTATTGATGAAATAGATTTACATCTTCATCCTAAATGGCAGAAAAAGATCATTCCTAATTTACTTCAAACTTTTCCCAACGTTCAATTCATTGTCTCAACACATTCTCCGCAAGTTTTAAGTGAAGTTGATCATCGCTCTATTATCCTACTTTATCAGGAAGAAAATAATATCAAATATTCCCCTGTGCACCAAAGCAAAGGCCTGAGTTCAAATGAAATCCTCGAAGAAATTATGGACACCCAGCCCTTGAATAAGCAAGTAAAAGACCAACTGGATAATATTTTCAAACTGATTGATGATGAAAAAATAGCCGAAGCGAAAAAAGAAATTAGTGATTTCAAGAATCAATATGGCACCGTTCCTGAAATAGTAAGAGGAGAAACTCTCCTTTCTTTCTTTGATGAGGAGTCTTAAGGGATGATCAAGATCAATAAAGGCTCATCTCCATCAGAGTTAGATCAATATAAGCGTGAATGCTCAGAATCAATTTCCAGGGGGACAACGAAACTACTCGATGATTTCTCTCGTAAAGACGATTTAAGAATATCATTGGCTGAAGAGCAGGGTTATCTTTGTGCCTATTGCATGCAGAGAATCAATCCTGAAAATGGCGATACTAAAATAGAGCATTTTCATCCCCAGACTGAGTATCCGACAGAGCAGCTGGATTATTCAAATCTTCTTCTTTGCTGTAATGGTAATCAAGGAGATCGTCCTGCTAATCAGCATTGTGATACGAAAAAGAAAAATGCTGAGATAAAATATAACCCCGCATTAAGTCCCTCAATAGAGCAGACTATTCGTTATGAAAGAGATGGGAAAATTGTTTCTGATGATGAAGATTGGAATAACCATATAGATAACGTCCTTAATTTGAATTATTCAAGGTTACGAGAAAATCGAGAATCTGTTTTAAGGGCTGTAGACCAGGCACTTGCCAAGAATTCCGGTATGAGATCAAAATCTCAAATTGATACAATCATTCAGAATTGGAAAGCCAAGAATAGTTCTGGTGAATTAAAAGAGTATTGTGGTGCAGCCATTTATCGATTACAAAAACACCCTGCGTATAAGAGAGGATAACTATAGATGAGTGACCAATTTGATTTTTCAGTAGATAAAGGGCCTGTAGAATGTCTGGGGAAGACTTTTCAGAATGATGAAGAACGACGCAACTACTTCACAGAATTACTCAGAGAGAAATTGAAAGATCCTGAATTCAGATCCATAGAAGGATTTCCTCTCGGAGAAGATGAAGATATTCTGGCTCTTTCTGATCCTCCTTACTATACGGCATGTCCAAATCCCTGGATGGGCGAATTTATAGAACAGTGGGAACAAGAAAAGCCAACAAAGCAGGAAGGATATAAGTACCATAGAGAACCATTCGCCGCTGATGTAAGTGAAGGGAAAAACGATCCAATCTATAATGCCCACTCCTACCACACTAAAGTTCCTCATAAAGCTATCATGCGATATATCCTTCACTATACGGAGCCTGGAGATATTGTTTTTGATGGATTTTGTGGGACAGGAATGACTGGTGTAGCTGCACAAATGTGCGGTGATATCGGTACTGTCCAATCTTTGGGTTATCGAGTTGAAAGAGATGGAACCATATTGCAGGAAGAGACTGATGAAGAGGGAAAGAATGTTTGGAAGCCTTTCTCAAAACTTGGTGCAAGAAAAGCAGTTCTGAATGACCTTTCTCCAGCAGCAACCTTTATTGCCTACAACTACAATATTCCTGTTGATATTGTCCAGTTTGAAAGGGAAGCCAAACGGATTCTGGATGAAGTGGAAGAAGAGTGTGGCTGGATGTATGAAACGATACATACTGATGGAAAAACTAAAGGAAAGATAAATTACACGGTTTGGTCTGATGTGTTTGTTTGTCCTTCATGTGTAAATGAGGTAGTTTTCTGGAATGAAGCTGTTGATCAAAAGGCCGGAAAAGTTAAGGATTCATTTCCATGCCCTCATTGTCATGCAGAAATGACTAAACAAAATATGGATAGGGCTTGGGAAACATTCTATGATTCAGCTCTTAATGAAAATATAAAGCAAGCTAAGCAAGTTCCTGTACTCATAAATTACTCCATAAATGGTTATAAAGGAAGATTTGAAAAGAAACCTGATGAGTTTGATTATGAATTGATTGAAAAAATTGATCAGAAAGAAATCCCTTATTGGTTTCCAACGAATCGTTTACCAGATGGATATAATACAAGGCAACCGATTCGTTCACATGGTATTACTCATATGCATCATTTTTATACGAAGAGAAATCTTTGGACATTAGCAAGTATTTATAATCGAAGTAATCCCAATTTCTATAGCTCCCAATTGGCAATGTGGTGGACCTTAACGAAACTATACAGGTATAGATGGGCTGGAGGTGTACCTGGCGCTGGAGGAGGACCGATGGCTGGAACTTTATATATTCCATCTATTATAAAAGATATTTCAGTTCTTTTTTCAGCAAAGGATGTGTTTAACAAAAGTATCAGGAAAAAGAAATTATTATCAAATCTCAATTTTCAACCGATATCTACTCAATCATCAGAAAACAATAAGATAAAAAATGATACATTAGATTATATTTTTATTGATCCCCCATTTGGTTCAAATCTGAATTATTCTGAGCTCAGTTCTCTATGGGAGTCTTGGCTTAAAATTATGACGAATAATACTTCTGAAGCTATCGAAAATTCAGTTCAAGAAAAAGGTCCAGCCGAGTATAGAAGCATCATGACTTCTTGTTTTAAGGAAGCATACCGTTTACTTAAACCTGGAAGATGGATGACTGTAGAGTTTTCAAACACCAAAGCCAGCGTTTGGAATACTATTCAAACAGCATTAACTGATGCAGGGTTTATTGTATCCAATGTAGCTGGTCTTGATAAAAAACAAGGGAGTATTAAGGCTGTTACTACATCAACGGCTGTAAAAAAAGATTTGGTTATTTCAGCCTACAAACCTAACGGAGGCTTTGAAGACCGTTTTATAAAAGAAGCTAATTCAGAAGACGGAGTCTGGGATTTTATAGGAACCCACCTCAAATATTTAATTGTCACAAAGAAAAGTGGGGCCAATTTAGTTCATATACCAGAACGAGATCCTCGAATTCTTTATGACCAGTTAATTTCCTACTATGTCCGAAAGGGTTACAACATTCCTCTATCCAGTCAGGAATTTCAGAAAGGATTGGCTGAACGCTTTGAAGAACGAGATGACATGTTCTTTCTTCATGATCAAGTTGTAGAATACGATAAAGCTCGTGCCAAATTTTCTGGCCAGGTTCAACTATCTCTCTTTGTTGATGATGAGAAATCAGCCATTGATTGGCTTAGAGATTATCTGAAAAGAAAACCTGGAACTTATTCAGATATACATCCCAATTTTATGCAGCAGATGTCAGCAAATAGCTGGAAAGCTGGCGAAAAACAACCAGAACTACAGGACCTCTTAAACCTGAATTTTTTACGATATGACGGTAAAGATGAAGTACCCTCACAGATACATTCTTACCTCTCAACAAACTTCAAGGATTTGAGAAAATTAGATAAGAATGATGAAGCATTAAAGGCGAAAGCCAAGGATCGTTGGTATGTTCCTGATCCGAATAAAGAAGCAGACCTGGAAAAGGTTCGTTTGAAATCTCTGCTTAAAGAATATGAAGGATACAAAGAGGGTAAAGGCAAGCTGAAAGAGGTTCGCCGGGAAGCTCTTCGTGCCGGATTCAAACAGGACTATCAGAATAAAAACTTTAACAACATTATGCTCATTGCCAAACGCCTGAAGCCTGAAATCATCGATGAAGATGAAACTCTGCTCATGTACTTTGATTATGCCAGCATGGTGGTTGAGGACTGATAGTGAAATACTCCATTGGAGAACTGGTATGGTCCAGGCAGCATAAGAAAGAAGCAAAAATACTCAGTTCTTCAGAACTCTGGGACAAGGTATCCTATGAGATTCTAATTCCAGAAGAGAAAGAGATTCTTTGGGTTCAGGAAGAGGCTCTCAAGGAATTGCAGTCAGGGAGTCAAACCTCTCACCACATCGGATTCCTTGCTGCTGCGGCAAAGATTCAGGACACACTCGGGCAGAATGTGCTGGTATCACCCTTTGAAGCTCCTGTTATTCCTCTTCCTCATCAGCTGAAATGCCTCAAAAGAGCAATGGAGAAGGACACTGTACGTTACTTGCTGGCCGACGAAGTGGGTTTAGGGAAGACCATCGAGGCTGGACTCATCCTTCGTGAATTGAAAAGCCGGGGATTGGTTAAGCGTATTCTGATAGTTGCACCGACAGGTTTAGCCTACCAGTGGGTAGCAGAAATGGAATCCAAATTTTCCGAGAATTTCCATCTGCTACAGCCCCAGGGATTTAATCAGTTGCGTGAATCAGGTTTTGTTGAAGAAAATCAGAATATTTGGGAAGTTCACAACCAGGTTGTCTGTACTCTCGATTCAGTAAAACCCTTGGAAGCACGTCAGGGTTGGTCTCAGGAGAAGGTTGATGACTACAATCAAGAGCGTTTTGACAGTCTTGTTTCTGCCAACTGGGATTTGATTATTATAGATGAAGCCCACCGTCTTGGAGGTAGTGCCGATACCGTAGCCCGTTATAAATTGGGAGAAGGTTTATCCAATGCCACACCTTATATATTGCTTCTATCTGCAACACCCCATCAGGGGAAAAGCGATGCCTTCTGTCGTTTAATGTCTTTTCTCGATAAAGAGACCTTCAGTGACGAAAGTAATATCTCCCATTCTACCGTAAGACCCTTTGTTATCAGGACCGAGAAAAGACTGGCTATCGATTCGGAGGGAAAACCTCTCTTTAATAAACGGCAGACAAAGCTGATCTCTTCCATGTGGGGAGCGGCTGATACACTTCAAGCTTCACTGTATAACAGTCTGACCGACTATGTTCGCTTGGGATATAAATATAACAAAGCGCTCTCAGAAAAGCAGACCGCCTACGGTTTCCTTATGGTTCTGTTACAAAGAATGGTTCTGTCCAGTACCAGAGCCATCAGAGGAACCCTGGAAAGAAGACTTGAACTTCTTAGAGGACAAAAGCAGGCTGGTAATCAGATCGTTCGGATGAATGAAGAGTGGAACTTCGAAGATGATTTTGATGATCAGGATGATTTATTATCCATCAATCTGAAAGAACTGGATAAAGAGATCCAAGAGGTTGAACTACTCGTGAACCTTGCCAAGGAGAGTGAAAATCACGGACCGGACCGTAAATTCTTTGACCTGATATCCATAATGCACAAGAAACAACAGGAAGAAGATGGGGCGGTCAAAATCCTCATATTCACAGAATTCGTAGCCACCCAGGAGATGCTTCGGGAGAATCTGACGGAAAGGGGATACTCCGTTGAAACCTTAAACGGTTCAATGGACATGGATGAAAGAAAAGCTGCTATCAGACTGTTTGCCGACCAAGTTCAGGTTCTTGTTTCCACTGAAGCCGGTGGTGAGGGTTTGAACATGCAATTCTGTCATGTGGTTATCAACTATGACATTCCCTGGAATCCGATGAAACTGGAACAGAGGATAGGAAGAATTGACAGAATTGGTCAGAGCAAAATAGTTGAAGCATACAACCTAACAATTGCAGATACCGTAGAAGACCGGGTCCGTGAAGTAGTTGAGAGTAAACTTGAAAAAATCCTCCATGAATATGGTGCGGATAAGCTATCTGATGTACTGGATTCAGAATCTACAGATTCAGATTTCAACAGGATATACACGGCTGCAATAGTTGATGAATCGACGGCACTGCAAGATGTCGACAAGCTGATTGACCAGATCAAGCGGATGATGAAACAGAAACGCAATTCCAATGCAGTACTTGGTTCCACTGGTTCTATGGACCCCGGTATAGCAAAAGAGATAGAACAGCATCCTATTGGTTTCTGGATACAACAGATGGTTATTAATTATCTAAAGTGGAACAACCAGAACAATGCACGGATAGAAGAGGGAAAGACCGGCTACAACATCTACTGGCCCGATGGAGACTATTCTGAAGAAGTCACCTTTGATAGAGTTATATCAGATACCTACAGTCTTGATTTGCTCTCTCTTGAGAGCAGTATTATTCAGGAGTTATTGGAAAAGAGTACTCCTCTGCCGGAAAGTAAGTCCCTTCCTGTGGTTATCATTCCCGAAATCTCCAATGTCGTTGAAGGTGTATGGTCTCTATGGCAAGTCACTCTCTATTCAGATAGAAATAAACTCGTCCGATACTTTCCTCTATTTGAGAGCAAAGAAGGGAAGTTCTTTAAACCGTCTGCAGAGAAAATATGGAGTGCTCTACTATCAGGACAATCTCAATTTCAACAGGACCAAAAATCCGCTGATCTGAATCCCTCGAAGAGCAAAGCCCTGGAACAGGGGCAGCAATACTATCAATTGCTGCAAACAAAGCATGAAGAGCTGATAAACCGGAAAATCAAGAGTAAGGAGTTACTCTTTTCTGCAAGACAGAGAGCTATCAAACAGATCGGTCTGAATACTGTTCGGAACCACAGGCAGAAACAACTGAATCTTGAAGTTGAATCCTGGCAGGAAGAACTGGTTTACCTGAAACAATCTGCCCCGAAACTGGAAAATCTGATAGCTCTGTATGTGGGGAAGAGTAATGATTAGTTTAGAAGATAAAATCAAAGAGGCTTTTTCAATTGATCTTATCGGAACAATACCTCTTTCCATCATCAAGACATCTCAAACCGTAATCGACACATTTGATATATCCGGCTTTTTAACACACAGAGGATATACCGTTTTACATAATGACCAGTATCTTCAATTCAGATGTACTTATGAAACCCTGTATCGTCAACGATTGGAAACAGGAGACCTGGAAGGATTCTCTTTGGTCATTATCACAACCGACTCTTTAGACCAGCTTGACTTTGATATCCTTGAACAAGCAGAAAGGGAATACCGGGTATTTGATTACTCTTTCTCTCAGGTATTTCCACCAGAGATTTCAGCTATTGAGAATCTGTTATCTCAAGTTCCCAAAGAAGCTGATGAGTGGATAAATTTTGCTCAGGAACTGGGGATACTTCTCTATCAATTTCGTAAGAGCGATAAAACTCAAAAGTATGGAAGTCTCCTCATTCAATTATTGAATAAATCCAATGCGGCATTCTCAAAATGGTGTGATTCCCACTATTCACTGATGCTTAATGCTTCCTATATCAATCCTAAAACACTGAACAATATTCTCCCTTATTTAGCCTATAAGAGGAGGAAAAAGGATATCGATAAAGTCGCTTTGCTCGTGTTTGATGGGATGTCTTTCGACCAATGGGAAATTATAAAGAGAGAGATAACCAATTTAACTACAGACTTGATTGAAGAAAATGGCATCTTCGCTATGATTCCTACTCTGACAAGTGTTTCAAGACAAGCTATTTTTTCAGGGAAGTTACCAAAAGACTACAGCCAATCTATCAATACGACTCAGAAGGAGAAGGATTTCTGGGAGAAGTTTTGGGCAGAAGAGAAACATCAAAGCATAAAGTTTATTAAACCCAAAGAAGATTTTCAGGAACAGATTGAAGAATTAAAAGCAAGTATTAAGGATAATCGCATCAAGATTATTGGAACAACTTTTTTAATCGTAGATGAACTCATGCATAAAATGAGCCAGGGCTACTCCCAGATGTATAACAGCATTGTATTATGGCTAAGACAAGGCTATTTCAAAGATACCATTAAAGAGCTAATGGAAAATGATTTTGATATCTATATAACCGCGGACCATGGCAACATAGAGGCCTTACCAGGACGGAAACTTAATGAAGGAATCCTTGTAGACACCAAGGGACAAAGAGTTCGAATTTATGACAGGGAATCAGCACGCGAAAAAGCCATGTCGAATTACGAGGAACTGATTAAAATAGAATCTGAAAAATATGCTCTTCCTGATAATTACTATGCCGTTGCTCAGAGCAACGCTGAGTATTTTGGGAAAGCAGGTCCAGTGATAACACATGGAGGTTTATCTGTTCAGGAAGTTCTTGTTCCTTTTATCCATATCAAGAAGGAGCAAAAGTAGTGGCATTACGAGAAAAGACAATAGGTTATGATAGGCTTCTTAAAAATGATTTACTTAACAAAGTAGCCTACTTTGTAGGAGATGGAAATAATCCCGAAGACGTTAAGTCCAAACTCAGGGCTTCATTTGAAGACCAGACAAGTGATGCGCTACGAAAGACAATAAATCTGCTGATGGGAATATGGTCTACTGTCCCTGAAGAGATAGTGCCCTTAAGAGACCAGGCTATAAAACTTTTTTTAAAGGCATATGATTCAGAGAAGCGGATTATCCACTACTTCATGAGTATGGCCAATTATCCTTTTTTCTTTGATGTATGTCTACTCACAGGAAGAGCGCTACGCTTATCAAATTCTTTTACATCAAGACAAATCCTAACAAAGATTCAGGAAAAGTGGGGAGATCGTAGTACAACCATCAGGGCCGTTCAAAGAACCTTGAAAACCATCGAGCAGTGGGGCTGGCTGAATAGCACTAAACAGAGAGACTACTCATTAAATGATGCTGGAATGAAAACTATCATTCCTAAGGAGTGGCATGGCTTTATCGCCAATTGTGTTCTGTTTGGCTCATTAAGGAGCTCAATGCTCATTGAAGAGATAACCCAGAACCCCAGCCTCTTTCCGTTTCACATTGAGTTTAATATCCATGAAATGAAACAATGGAATGGAATCCGGTTGGAGCAAAGAGGTCGTGGGGATCTCCTGGTAAGTTTGAAGTAGCTATTCAAGGTCTCGCATACGCTGGTAGGATCGTCTTACCATTATTCTATCCCCTCAGCGGGGAATAAATCATCGATGTACAGGTTAGGGACGCCGCCCATTCTTCGTAACCGCTCCATAAACCCCACCTGCACAAGGGAAAAGAAAAAGAAGATTCTTTCAATAGATTTCACTATTGGAGGAGAAATGAAAACTACAGAATCGGATAAAGAACTGCACAAACAAATGTGGAAAGAAAGCGGATTGAGTAAAGCGGCCTATGCCAGAGAAAGTGGTCTGAACACCCAAACCTTCTACAGCTGGTTCTATACCGAAGGGCTAAAGAGAGAAAAAAAACAAAACACATTTGTTGAAATTGTCACTGAGAACGATGCCCAAGGTAAGGAAAATGAACATCGCCGCTCGATGACAATTGGGATCACCTTACCAAATGGCTACAATCTTATCATTTCCTCAGGCTTTCAAACGCATACACTGAATGCAGTACTTGATGTGTTGGAGGGCCGCTGATGTTTGCTGATCTGTCTCGAGTAAAACTATTTGTAAAGCCCGGTGCAACAGATATGCGGAAACAACAAGCCGGACTGTCGGCGGTAGTACAGAACATTATGCAAGCTGATCCGTTTACCGGAAGCCTTTACTTGTTTTGCAATCGAAAGAGGAACCTATTAAAGATTCTCTATTGGGAGACTAATGGTTTTTGTGTGTGGCAAAAACGCCTTGAACAAGGCACATTCCCCTGGCCGAAGGATGAGGCAGAGGCCCGGGAGATAAATACCCGCCAACTGCGATTACTGCTTGAAGGACTTGATATTTGGCGTGCTCACAAAAGAATAAATTACACAGAAGTGGCTTAAAGGGTATTAATGAAATTCTCTTTTTGATAGACTCCTGAGTGTGATAAATGAAGAAAAGGAACAACCGATACTGTCGGAGAGTAAAGAAGAATTACGGGAGTTAGCACTTCGGCAGTATCGAGAAAATGAAAAGTTACGTGAAGAAATCCGACAACAGAAAAACGCGTATCAAATAAAGAGCCAGGAATACTGTCGCCACCGGAGGTAAATTGCAGGAAAACACCGGAGGTAAATTGCAGACTCCGGCTTGAAAAAAGGGCAGTACTGCCTTGTAATGGTTGTAGCCAAACAATCATGAAAACAAGGAGTACGCCCTACAATGCTGGAGTTACTGATGCATGAAGCACAGATGTTGAAACGACAGGGCAAGAAGATCAGAGAAATCGCTGAATCCCTCGGAAAAAGTGAACGCATGGTTCACTACTATCTGACGGAGCCCTCACGACCACGTAAAAAACGGAACTATCCGAGCAAGCTCGAC
>NZ_KB899436.1:0-6129 GCF_000378205.1 Sediminispirochaeta bajacaliforniensis DSM 16054
TCAGGTTCTACATGGAGTGAACGGAAGTATCTGAATATGGACCTGCTGATTGATTACGATCGGGAGGATCAGGTCTCATAAGTAAATTCTTCAGATTGAGGCAAAAAGAATTTGCGCAAGTTTATTGACACTACCAAAAAGTTTCGATGGATCAGTCCAGAACCAAAGCCGCCGCTTTGTACTGTGTGGCTCTTTCACCCAATAGGTTTCTATGCGCCTCATGGCATACCGACCTTCTGCGGGGTAGGCTATTACACAGTTATTACCCAGAAATGCAGACCTTTTGATTCTAAAAAACTAATCTCTATCTTTTTTTCATTCGAACTGAATTTTATTGAGAATTTGTCCTCTCGTGGTAAATTCATCCAAATGAATTGACTTGGGCCAATAACATAACTCATTAAAGCTGAATTAAAAAACTTATTATTATTTTTATATCTGTGAGGATATTTACTTTCTATAATTTCTGTTTGGTATATTTTGTTGTTTGCAAAATTCACAGATTCAATTACTATATCATTATTGCCATTATTCATTATTCTAATCCAACGTTCATTCTCTTGCGCTTTTTCCAGTACCGGTATTAAAGGAAAGATGAATCCTGTAGATAAATTCTTATAATAAAATACAGATGAAAAAATCTCAATTTTGAAAGAATCATCATTGATAACAATAGCATTTTTCTTACCCAATCTTGCGAATGTCAAATCAAGATATCCACCCGACATATTTTCCTTGTGTCCCATATCATCTGGAGTAGAATAATAATGGACCTTTGACATCATCGTACAACTATCGAAAAAAATTACTACAGTACATATGACAAAAAATTGCAACAATGTTCTAAAAGATAAACCCCTATTTTTCTTCACAGTCAGTTCAAGAAAAATATTTCGCAATAATGAACTCCAACAGTATTTAATATATTGCATTCTAGTTTCCAAGTATTTTATACGGTAGAACATCGAAAATCCCATGCCCCAATGCTCGTACTGTAAAATTAGTCCAACCAGGCACATTATACCATTTTTTTGGAGGAAGGACTGGACTAATATAGTTATAAGTCGCTATATATTTGGGATCTGTCATCGGTAATAAAGTTTTTCCGTCGAACACATATTCACGACTACTAATCCCTAAAAAACCACAATAACTAAGGTATTTCAGCTCAGGATACATATCATGATTATCATGAAAAATTTTCATTTTTGGCGGCAAGTCAGATAGACCTAATTCTTTTACTTCATCGAATGTAAGATGTCTTCCATTCTTTTCATATCTATAGTCTTTATGATAATAAACAACATCTAATGCCGCATTTGCATTCCAGGAGATATCAAACCCTCTTCCGTCGTTATATCCGGTAACACTTCCCCCGGCTCCGATTTTTGCGTGTTCACCGGTATATCCAACACCTACACTAAAAGTGTTACCACTATATCTGAAATCGCCATCCCAGTTCCAATAAAATCCTGCATTTATGGATAACCCTGATGAATTGCCAAATCCAATACCGACACTGCCGCCGTAGTACTCATTCTGGGTAAAATTATATGTTGAATTAACATTTAAACCAATATATCCACTCGTTCCCGTGTAGTAGCCGGCACCACCCCCGATAGTCCCGGTTACATCGCCATTTCCAAAATGATAATCAACTCCCGCGGTTGCTGTAGCTGCAAAGCCATCAGGGGCATGTGGCCCTATTTCTCCATAAAGACCGATAGAACCGCCATCATTCCAACTAATATTTATTCCTCCACCAAACAAACCATTATTTACTCCGATGCTGAACCCATTCGGGCCAATGCTGAAGGTAAGCCAACCTGCCTCCCCCGTCGGATCCGTATAAACAACCGGATTGTTACGACAATACGCATACCGATTCAGCCCATCAAGCACACTGTCGGCCTGCAGAAAGCGACCGAGATAAGGATCGTAATACCGCGCCCCATAATAATAGATCCCGTTCCCGTCGTTGTGCTGGCCGGTAAACTGATAAGGAGTATTTTCGTCGCCAGAGGCATAGAGGGTTTCACCGTAAGGGGAATACGCTAAAGATGAAACGACAGCACCGCTTTCATCGGTCATGCGTACGGCGCTGCCCAGATGATCGATATGAACATAAAGGAGTTCTTCCGAGGCAAGCGCGCTGTCTTCATACACACTTTTTCGCTGCGCTATGCGTATTTCATTGGCAAAGTAGCCAGAGCTTACCGTCGTGGTGGTGCCTTCAAAGCGGACTTCGTAGCCCTTAAAGAAAAAATAGGTTCTTGCACCATCTGCAATAACGGATACCCGTTCTCCCCATGGATCATAGGCGTACGAGCTAAACTTTGTCCCTTCCTGTAAGGTTTTGAGCCGGTTCTCGCCGTCATAGAAAAAATCGCGTTCTTCCGGAACAGAAGTTATATTAGTGAAGCAAAGGGCCCCATGCTGATCCATTAGTTCGGAATCCGACAGACCTACTATTTGGGTTCCTGTAACGCCGTTTACGGGGTCAAAGGAGCCGGTCACAAAGTAGACCTTAGCAGAGTCCTCACTTTCTATGACCTCATCATTGACAGCGACCCTATCGATCCGAATACCGGCTGAGCTGCCTGCCCGGTCTGCCGCATAGTGCACATAAATTGGATCACTGCCGTTCCAGTAACCATGCCAGGTGTACGCTCTTACCTCTTCGTCCTTTAAACACCAGCTCATTTCAAGGCTCTCACCTACCCATAACTCAAGAATGGGTTGCCCACCGTTTACCCCTTCTGCACCTGCCGTTATGGTAATGGCACTGTAGTTAGTAGCTCGCGTCATATCTCCATTGGCATTATATTCGAAGGCTCGAATAGTGTTGCCGCCCGAATCCCGCTGTTCGGTTATCGCATGCGGTTTTGGACCGCAATAAAAATAGGATAGGCCGTTTTTCTGGTAGATATTATCGACATTATCATAGACATACCGTTTATTTTCCGTGGTGCCACGAATATCGGTATCATAATTACTTAAACGATTCCGGTGATCATAGCGAAAATGTTCAGTGTATGCTCCGTTAAAATCATCGGTAAAGGATTTTAGCGTGATGTTATCTGTATCATCATATTTATAATAGGTATTACCGATAACGGTCCCGCCTTTCTGTATGGCGATATTCCGAAGTCGGTAGCTGCAGGGCTGGCCATCAGAACCATCATAGTAGGAATACTGTGTTGAAACACCGTTCCCATAGGTAAATCCTTGAATATTTCCAAAAGGTTCGTAATCCAAAGCGGAAATATAGGTATAACCTGAAGCATTTTCGACTGACCCTAAATTCCCATCATGCAAATAAGAATGGATCAGTTCCTCCCCATCGGGATTAATCTCCCGGCGAATTCTGTCCATGGAATCATACAGAGAATATTGCATGGTTTTGGAGATTCCTGCGAGTTCACGGGTATGGCTGACAACCCTCCCCCGCTGATCGTAGGTAAAGGCATCACTGTTGCCGTTGAAGCTAACTTCAACAAGTTGCCCTATCTCGAAAACAGCAGGATCGGTTCCATAAGAAAAAATGGCTGCCGCTTCACCGTTGACGGTTTTCTTTACCACCCTATTCAGGGAATCATAGGTAAATTTTACCGTATTACCTTCTGCATCTTGCTGTGTCAACAAATTTCCATTTTCGTCATACGCATAGGTCCAAAGGCCCTTATCGGGATCATCGTAGGAAATTTTGTTCCCAAGCATATCAAGCCTGGTAGTAATGACGTTTCCATCCTGATCGGTTATAGTGGTCCCATCTCCAAAATTCGTAACCTTGGTAGATGTATAGGACCGGTTTTGATCAATAAAGGTTTCCGCATTCAGAACATCCCAGGAAGAGGAAAAATTATCCTCGTATGTATATTCATAAACACTTCGCCCGGAAACCTCACGAGCCGTCACATGTCCGGCAGGATCCATATGAATGACAGCACGTTTACCATACAGGGCTTTTGTTGCAGTCTTATCGGTATGGATGGTCCGGACTACTCGACTGGTATCATCGTACACCAACTCGGAGCATACCCGGTCCGATGATTTTCGTTCATTCCCATAATTATAATAATATGAGGTCGAATAATAGGGTACACTGGTTCTCCACTCACGTCCGGCACTATCGTAATGGGAATCAATGGTGGTCCAGCGACCGCCGGTAGCTTCACTCTTGCGCTGCAATTCCCGACCAAGACCATCAGTGTAGACATAGGCAACCAGATAGGAGGCTGTTTCACCTTGTGCAGACTCCTTTACCTCGGTCTTAACCCAGTTGGGTAATCCATCGGATAGAGGAGTAGAATAGGTATACCGCTTGGTCGGCGCAGTTTCGCTGTCTCCGGGAGCGATCTCTTTTACTACACGCCCAAACTCGTCATAGACCTTTTTCCAGGCAACACCGTTTATATCGCTCACTTTTATAGGCTGCATCCGTTCGTCATAGACAACCGTCTCGGCGTTGCCGTCCGCATCGGTTTTACTCACTACATAGGTAGCAAAATCGGAATCGTAGGTCAACTTCGATGAATGACCGGAAGCAGGGGAAACCTCTTTCGAGACTACCCGGGCATCGTCCATCCAGATCAGATTACCGTAATCATCGTAGCCGTACTCCACAGCCGAATCATCAAGGCCGTTCTCAAATTCCTTGCGAGTCACAAGCCCTTCATCCACATACCCGCCCGTGGTATTACCGTCGTACAGATATCGGGTTTCCGATACTGTTGCCAAGCGATTGCCAAGGGTATAGGCATACGTCTGTTCCATTGACGGAACCGAGATATAGCGACTACCCGAATCAAGGGTGATATACTCAAATTCTTTGGTGATGTCGTCGTAGGCATCAAGATTATTCAGCCCCGGCCAGGAAACTTCACCATAGTCGACGGTCTTGAGGCGATTACCTAGTGCATCGTATTCGGGATATTCCACCATGGTGGTCACCGGCTCATCGGTGAAGTTGTAGAAACGTTCCACAACGCGTCGTAACTCAATAGCCCCGTTTTCCGCATTGTTTGCATAGGAGTTCTCTTTGACAGAAAAAAACTTTGCGTTATTGTAATCTCGGCCCCGATAAACCTCGGTTTTCACAACCAGGCCATAGAAGGTATCAGGATCCTGGTTATACCAGGTACGGGTAGTCAATCCTGTTTCCTGATTATGCGCTTCCGTCCATTCAAAACCTAAATTTTTACGTTCGTAACGATAGCCCGATTGAAACAATCCATTATGGTAGGAATATTCGGTGGCCGTGGTATTACCCATTCCGTCATCGATAGATAGTTTGGTTACAAGCATGCGAGAACTTGCGTTCGAAATGACAGGATATGAGGAATTTCCTGGACAGATAGCGCCATTCACATGAGAAACTTGGGTGTATTTCGGGGAGTATAAACAACCAGAAGAATTCTTAATCAAGGATATAAGTTCTTTGCGACCCGTATTACGATATGCCCCTTTTTGCGAAACGCCGTTACTATATCGATGATACAGAATATCTACTAAACCATCGCCATCAAAATCTACTGTCCTTACGCTAAAATTAGGATATCCATCGGCCATGAAATGATAGGGTGGAGCATACTCGGGTGCAGCCTTCCAACCAGATTTTGTATTAAGATATGCCCCTTTTTGCGAGACGCCATTACGCATATACCGATGATACAGAATATCTACTAAGCCATCACCATTTATATCCACTGTCCGTACACTGAAATCCTGATTATACTCATCGGCCATGAAATGATAGGGTGGAGCATACTCGGGTGCAGCCTTCCAACCAGATTTTGTATTAAGATATGCCTCTTTTTGCGAGACGCCATTACGCATATACCGATGATACAGAATATCTACTAAGCCATCACCATTTATATCCACTGTCCGTACACTGAAATCCTGGCTATACTCATCAGCCATGAAATGATAGGGTGGAGCATACTCGGGTGCAGATTCCCACCCTGATCCTGTATTACGATACGCCCCTTTTTGCGATGTGCCGTTGCTATATCGATGATACAGAATATCCACTAAACCATCACCATCAAAATCTACTGTCCTTACGCTGAAATTAGGATACTCATCGGCCATGAAATGATAGGGTGGAGTATATTCGGGTACAGA
>NZ_KB899436.1:6239-33381 GCF_000378205.1 Sediminispirochaeta bajacaliforniensis DSM 16054
ATCAAAATCTACTGTCCGTACGCTGAAATCCTGATTATACTCATCGGACATGAAATGATAAGGTGGAGCATACTCGGGTACAGATTCCCACCCTGGTTTGCCGTCTTCCCATTGGATATCGGTAGCAGGAAGAGATGTTCCTGTTCCTCCATAGCTGGATGCAACAGCCGGAATATTAGGAATATCTCCATCACTACCATAGGGCTGAATTCCTGTTATCCTGCTTCGACTCGTCGATTCACTATATTCATAATCTACTCGGTATTTTCGTATCAGTTTTCCATTGCGACCATCAGTGTTTGTTTTGGTTGTCACGGCTATCCACTTCAATCGATAATCAGTATCGACCATCGAAGGATTATATGTGGCATAATGATCATCTCTCTTTTCATATGAAAAGCTTACTGTTCTCATCGAAGTTAGCCGATTCGCATCATTTTGTGAATAAATAATCTGCAAGGGATAATAATCCCCGTTCTCCTCGTCTTCCCAGTAGGTTACATAATAGTAATTGCCCCTGGCATCCTCCATATGGGAAATACCCCACACCCGGGCCTTACCCGATTTTTCCACAGCGTCTATGTGTCCGTCATTGCTGGTGCCATGCTGTGCGTCGATTCTCCCATAGTACATCACTTGTCCACTTTTTGAGGCTACCTCCCAATATGAAGCAGCAGTGTTGAGATGATATCCACGAATACGCAGAAAGCTTTCCCGCTCAGTCCTGTATTCCTGGTAAGTGCTGGTACTGTTTATCTCTATCAGTTTCTGTCCATCCAAAAGATAATGATCTTCCGCATCAAAATTAATAGCATACGAAGCGTCTCTGCATATGGCTGAAAGGCCAGCAAGATTCCACCCGACACCGCAAATTCCATTACCCGCGTTAGAGTTGTAATAAAGAGAAATTTTCGGGGTTAGGTTACCAGTTCCCAGAGGAACTTCTATAGGAATGGAATAGGTAAATGCACCTGATGGATCAACAGCTTGTGCAAACAAAACAACACTATACATTGTAAAAAGGAAGAGAAAGGAGAAAATTTTCTTCATTAATCTATCTCTTTTATTATTTAATTTTTACACAATCTACAGCATGTATAAAGAATCTGTCAAGCTCGATAAACAAATAGGAGTCAGAGGCAGTAGGAGGTATCACGTATTGTATTCCCCGCAACACATACAGTTTCCCCATCCCCCGCAGGGGCCTCATTTTGAGATTCTCTTTTGGTTCTTTTGGGCGTTCCCCTCGCCTTTGGCTCGGGGCAGTCGACTACGGGGTGCGCTCACGCTTCCGTCCTCGCCTCACGGCTCGGACCGCTTCGCGCCCTTCGTCTCCTTAACGCATTGGGAGAAGGTTTGGGTTCGGCGTGGAAAAGGACTGTTATAATGAGAAGGAGTGTGGCTTGCTGCTTGAGACGGCACAACTCTCCTGGTGAGGGTATAATTCAGGTAGTATATCGTTGACGGCGATTTTGGGGAAAGCTCAAGTGGAAGCAGGCCAATCTTTTCGCATTGTTGAAGGCCCCGCAGGTAAACAGAAAATACGTTATCGGGTGGAGGCCGAAGGCCGGAGCAAACCACTGGCATGGATGCCGGCTGACAATAACGCATTTTCTGTTTAAGGGCGTAGGCAGGATGCCGGAGCCCTGGCCTGCGGGGTGTTTACGGGGAACACGGAATGAAGTCTACACCTTTGATCCCCACCTCAAGAAGTAATTGGTAAACAGCCTTACTTACGATTGTAATTCGGAACGCGGTTCCGCCATCCCCAAAGAACTCTTGGCTCTGTGCAATGGCAAAATCTTTTTCCACGGGTGCTGGTTGGAATCCACGAGCAAGAATCCCTGGAACATATTTCTTGCCTTTGCATACATCACAAATCTGGAACGCTGCATTCTCAGGCAACGCAAGCGCTACGCGCTTTTCAACGACCATTTGGAAAATATCGTCCAGCGGCATTCCCTTCGGATACTTCAAGACTTCCAAGAAATGAACACCGGGAATCTTGCCCTCAAGCTTTTCTTTTAGTTCCTTCGAGACGAAATACTCACCGAATACCCAGTTCAATTGCAGAATATTCCGTTTGCCCCATTTCGGCGCTTTCTTGATGCTGAACGGCTTTTGCTGTTCCAACCCCACACTACATTTCCGACATCCAACACCCGGCTTGTAAGTGGTTTCTTTGTAGCCAAAATCGTCAGAAGGTTGAGGGTATTCAAAAAGAGTCTTCGGAGATAGGACAAGAAATTCCGCTCCATCGATTTCCTTTTTTGTGAAATCGGTTTTATACTGAAAATCCATAATTTCATAACGTGTTACAGCTTCTTGAATACGCGGCCACTTCGGATCGTTCTCCCCAATGTCATAACCGTTGATGATCCCCGGTTTTATTTTAAATCCTTCGGCCTCAAAGAACTTCGCTGCCGGGCTATCGGTTCTAAAACTGATGCGATGTATTATATTCATAAAACTACCTCAAAATCCCAATGCGTTTAGTATCTGAGGATAGTCTGCATAAATAGTTTGTGCAGCCTGCATCACGCTTTCGCTTGTCGCTAGTCCAGTTCCAGTGGGGCCGTATGGAATAGCTTGCCGCCAAGCGTTTGTAAATACCTGATGCTCTGCTGGCGTCAACGCCATGGATTGCATCGTTCGCGGGTTAACTCCCAGAGTCTCGGCAAACCGCTGTTCAATCAGGTGGTGGGCTTGAAGCCCTGTCCCTCTCACTTCTCCGGTAAGCTGATTATACGGCTTAATCCCGAACTCCCCAGCTCGGCTGAAGCTATTTAACCCCCTCCCAGCGGCACTTACAGTAGGTATTCTACCCGCAGCAGCCCGTGCTGGCAAGCCTCTCGCTGAAATACCAGATAGAAATCGTCCTGCTATCCTTTCCGCTCCTACCGACAAACCACTTATTGTCACTCCACTTATAAAGTACGATGCTACGAACTTTTGCAATGCAGCCTGTTTCTGCTGATATCCAGGGATATAATCAGGATAACTGGTCGGAACTATATCACTATAATATTCTAAACTCGAATCATCCCTCTCTCCTCGGGCTTCTATTTGGTTCAACCGGGCAAGAAGTTCCTTTGCAGATCGCTGCGCTGCATACGCCCTCAACTTCCATTCCGGTATCCTCCCGTTCTCAGGATACGCCTTCGGATTGTAATCATACTCATAATGCAGAATATATTCCGCAAGCTTTTTCGAATCTTCCTTCGACCTTTCCCCTCTCCTTCTTCCCCTATGAATTTGGTAAGAATCATGACCTTCATCATAGGTCATCGAACCTTCCGACTGCCCTATCTTCTGCACTACATCATCAACCGGCCTTAACCCACTCGGGTCCACATACCTCAGCGGGTTATTCCCCGCATACACATACCAGTTCCCGCCGTCCCTCGCAGGGTCCTCACTGATAAACCTCCCAAGATCCGCCTCATACCACCTCGCATTGAAGTAGTACAAACCACTGTCTCCATCATACTCCTTGCCCGTAAACTGTACCGTATGATCCTTACCCCCTCGTTCGTCATACAACCGCCCAAAGGGCGTGTAATCTCCATCCCACACGACCTTCCCGTCCTCTCCGGTCACCAGCACCGTCGAGCCAAGATGGTCACTGTGGTAATAATACCGATTACGCTTCCCCTCTCTCACTTCCTCCAGGGCAAACCGCTTCCCTCCCACATACACATACGTAAGGGACTCCTGCTCTCCTTCCTCCCAGACCACATTCCCAGACAGGTCGAACACATAGTACCGGCTTCCCTCATCGCTTTCCTTCTCAACCCGAAGCCCCTGGGCATCATACCGATAGCCTGCAACCTCAACTCCGTCTACCTTCACCCTCACCAGCCGGTTCAACAGGTCGTACTCGTACTCCCGCAGGCTCCCGTCACCGGAAAACACCGGGCTCCCCTCTTTCCCGTACAGGCTGCTCTCATACCTACTCCAGTCACTCACTTCTCCGACGGCAACCGACTGTCCCGCTACGACAAGCCTCGTTCCCTTTGCACGCAGGTTCCCGTTCTCGTCATACGCATACGCATACCTCCCGTCACAGGCAAGACGGTTGCCCCCAGGATAGTACACATACTCCCTGCTCTCTCCTTCCGCTCCGCTGTACGATAGCTCAAATCGCTTCCGGTTCCCCGCTGCATCATAACCGTACTCCTCACTCCTCTGGTCCACGTAGTAATACACACGAATCATCTTCGATGCCGGACCCTGGTACTCACTCTTGTCCACCGCACGATACCGCTCATCTCGCTCATTGTAATCCGTCTTGACCTTGACGTACCTCGCCGCTACCGCCTCATCAAGCACCAGGGTGAAGCTTCCTTCATGCTCCTCTTCCACCCGAAAACCGCTAACCTCGTGCCACGAGTCTTCCTCATTACTGTCACTGACAAACAGCCGAAGGTCCTTTCCCTTCACCCTGCTTCCGCCAGGCCCGGTAACAAAGACCCTCGCCACATCGTAGGATCCCTTCAGGTCAACCCCGATGCTCCCTGCCGCGTAATCAAGCCGAAGGACCTCGCTCTCTTCCACCTCCGAAAGCGCCCCGTCACCGGTTACATCGTCCGCCTCCACGTACAGGCTCTCCTGTTCCGTCTTCGACGGCTCCACTCCGAAGGCCCCCGACAGCACCGCAAACCTCAGGCGGTTCTCTTCATCGTAGCTGTAGTAGTTATCGTTCATGCGGCTGATATTCCCCGCCTCGTCGTAGCTCAGCTCATACTCCTTCGACGCATCCACTCCGGCGTAGCCGCGGCTTCTCATCCGCCCATCCTCATCATAGCCGAGACTCATCCGAACCCCGTTGGCCGCCGTGATCTCGGTAAGCAAGCCTCCTTCATCGTACTCGGGACTTTTCGACAGATACCCCGCCACATCCTCAAGCTCTCCAAGCAGGTTGTAGCGGTAGGAAACATCCTGGCCATCGGGATAGCTCACCCTGGAGATCCGGTCCCCAAGATCGTAGCCGTAACCCACGTTAAAATCCCTGCCGCCGATACTGGTTCTCACCCCCGTGACTCGGCCGTACACATCAGGCCGGTAGCCCGCCGGATCACCTGCATCATAGCCGTTGTAGGCCGTCACCACCCCGTCGTCTGAGGCCCATTTCAGCGATCCCGCCTCGTCGTAGCCGTAGGAGATCACCGTACGCTCTCCCCCTGCTCCCGAAAGGCTCCGGCTGGTAAGCTCTCCTCTGCCGTTATACTGGTACACGCTCACCGTTTCCCGGGGATCGACGCTTTCGGTCATTCGCCCCCCGGCATCGTAGGCGTAGGTGGAGCGAAAACCGTCGGCAGACACCTCTTCGATAAGCCGGTTCAGCTCGTCGTATTCATAGCGGCGCTCATTGCCCAGGGCATCCCTGCTGTAGCTCATGTTTCCAAGACGGTCGTAGCCGTAGCTGCTTTCCACTGTCGCCTGGGAGGCAGACAAGGTGGCAGGCAGGGGACGATAACGCACCAGCATCCTTCCAAAGGGATCGTATTCCGAGCGGACCACCAGCTCCTGGCCGTCCTTGGTCCACTGCTGTCGGTCCACCTTCCCCGCCTCGTTATAACCGTAGCGGGTGATGTTCCCTTCGGGGCTCTTCTTGTAGACCATTCTGCCCAGGGCATCGTACTTCATCACCGTCGAAAAACCCCTGGCGTCGATGCTCTCACGCACGTTACCGCACCGGTCGTAGCGGTACTCGCTCAGGTAGCTCTTGCCGTCCCCCGTTATCTGCTGGAGGGAAAGCCAGCGCCGGGGCGTATATTCATAGCGCGTCACAAGACCGTCGACCCCCACCTTCTGCCTCAGATTCCCCAGAAGATCATAGGAAAACTGTACATCAAGCCGCGGGCCTGTCTGCTGTTTTGGCGGAAGTTCGGCACGCACCAGGCGGTTTAACAGGTCATATTCATATTCAACGGTAAAATCCATTTCAGGATAGTTGCCGCTCTCCCCCCGGGGATCGGTGGCGCTCTTTACCTGTCCGTCGGCATAATAGGTATAGCAGGTTTCCCCACCCTCGGGATCGATCTCCCGGCTCACATGGTTGCGGGGCGTGTACTCATAACGCCGCTCAAGGCCGTTCGCATCCACACTCCGCAGCACATTGTCCGCAGCATCGTAAAAGTACGCTTCGCCGGCAAGAATTTCCGGCTCATCTCCGGCTCCGGCCGCACGAGCATACTCCACCATAGACTTTCGCCCCAGGCCGTCGTAGCTGGTAATCACCCCGCGAACGCTTCCTCCGGGGGCATCACTCCACTGTGCGGTCTGCCGTCCGACACGGTCGTAGCCGTAGCCGACGGCAGGTCGCACAGCCTGGCTGCTTCCCGATTCATACACCTCGGTCTCAGGCTGCCGCACCGAAATCACCTGGCCCAGGCCGTCGTACCAGAACTCCGTGGTGATGTTCCCGCTCTCAAGGCTCTGGGTTCTCTCCAGCACATTTCCCTGCAGGTCCTGCTTTTCGGTGGTACGGTTGCCCTCCTCGTCGGTAATGGTCAGGAGATTTTCACCATAGTCAAAGGCCATCACCTTCGAGGGGTTCCCGGCGCCAGACCCCTTATAGGGATACTCGATCTTCTCGAGCCGCCCCAGGGCATCGTAGCCGTACCTCGTTGTATATTCCGAATCAGGACCGGCATCTTCCTGTCCGGCATTCGGGTTGACCATCCCCGTAACATTTCCCCAACGGTCGTAGGAAAGCTCCACCACCGCTTCCGTTCCCGCCTCCACCAGGGAGCGCTGACGGATAAGCCTGCCAAGGTCGTTGAATTCCCTCACTACCTTCCGGCCCATGGAATCGCTCATGGTCGATGCCAGAGCCCCCGGCTCATCGGCATACGAGACCGTTATGACGTATGTTCCTCCGTCGTCCCCAGCCTCGCGCCGTTCGGTGATCCGCCCCAGCTTATCGTATGCTATCTTCGTCTCATAGCCGCGGGCATCACGTTCACTTCTCTTCCACCCGCTCCAGTCATAGGTATACTCCCAGCTTAGATCGACACTATTCCCGTCCTCACCGGCCACATCGTTCTCGCTCCGCATGCGCAGCGTGTGGTCGTCGGCATACCGGTATTCGGTTTCATGGCCCTCGGCATCACGTGAGCGTACCATGTCCCCGTTTTCGTCCCATTCGTAGCTGCCGACATTCCATTCGCCTCGGACAGAATCCCATTCGGCAACCCCTGTTTTGCGTCCCCTATCGTCGTAGCCATAGTAGCGGTAACTCGCCAAGGCCGTTTCGCTTCCGGCGACAGGAACCCCATCCCCGTCGAAACCGGGAACGTAGTTTTCCACACACTCCTTGAGCACCAGGTCCCTGCGCCGCTCGGGAATAGTGCCGCAGGAAAGGCCGCTCTCCCCGTACTCCTTCCACGGTCCGTCGCCGCTTTCGCTCTGCCCGCAGTAGCTCCGGTAGGTAACGCTCCGCTTTTCGCGGTCCCAGACCGTTTCGCTTCTCTCCTCGCGAATAAGATTTCCCCAGCCATCGTAGGCATATCGAACCGTCTGGGAGCCCTCTCCCTGAAGGGTTGTTTTCTCCTGAGGACGCACCGCATGCTCATTTTCGTAGCCGATGCTCTGGCTTCTCAGCTGTACAAGATCTTCTCTGCTGTTGTTCTGTTTTTCGTACCAGGTAATGGCCGTTGGACGGTTGGCAACCGCATTCTCATCGTAGCGTATGTTCTTTTCGACACTACGGGATTTTTCGCTCCAGTAGCTGTCGACCAATCGGTAATAGCCGTATGTGTAGGTGGTAAAGCGGCTGCTGTTAACCTCATCCACCGTGGTTTCGGCAAGGTAATAGCCCAGCTTATTCGACACCTTGTCATAATCGTAGTTGTAGCGGGTCGTTCTCACATCATCTCGCGCCCCTATCATGCTGTAGATCGTGACCTGCTGTGCAAGAACACGGGAATAGATCCTGTCGGCTTCACCGGCACCGAAGGCCCCGTAATTAATCTTGATCCGCCCCTTTCCCGGACCTTCCATGCTCGACAGGGGGGTATAGCTATAGTGAGACACCGGCTCGGAAAGATTATCAATCTTCTTGGAAAGCAGATGTTTATACTTTTTCTTTGCCGCATCCACATCAAAGGGCACGGGATTTTTTGCACCAGCTACCTGATACTCACTATCGTAGCCGTAGTTCCAGCTGCGCCCCCCTGCGTCCAGACTCGAAAGAAGGTGGCCCGCCTCATCCTGCTCATACGTGATCCCCCGTCCGTAGGGGTCGTCAGCCAAGGCTATTTCACTGATATAGGGAAGGCCGGTCTCATCCGCCGTCTTGTAGGTGAAGGCCAAAACCCGTCCGACCGCATCCGTGATCGTTTTGATCTGGAACCCGCCGGATACATAACTGATCCCGACCGAAAAGAGCCCGTCGGGGCTTGTTATGTTCGTGGTCCTCCCCTTTTTATCCATGCTGTAGACCGTACCGTCGGAAGTCACAAGGCTATAGCCGGTACTGCTCCAGGCACTTTGAGATACCCCTAGTGCTCCTATAAAAGAGACTGTTCTTGAAGACCTTCGTTGCGATACCGAAAGGGAAAAATCCTCGCCGAGGTGGTTTTCAAGCACAAGACTCCGATGCTTTCCACCGTCGGGACTATTACGAAGCTCCATACCATAAAATCCGTACATCCCTCCCTCAGGCATGACGAGGTACTGCTCGCTGTTCGCATTTTTTATGTAGGGCAGGTTCAGCCGCCATCCCTTTCCCATGGAATAGGAAAAATCCCCTTGGTCCTCCAGATATGGTAGAGCCCAGGAAGGGCTTTCTGCCCGTTCATCCATTTTGGCAACCGACAAATCATAGTAGCGCTTCAGGGTGAAATCGAAACCATTGGGACCGGGCAGCTCCAGTTCGGTCATGCTCGTATGAATGTTTCCGCCCTGAGGGCTCACCCACAGCCCTTCATGCTCCGCATAGGTCCGAAACGGAGAGAAACCCGCATCCTGCATCTCTTCGGGCGAGATATCCTCCACACTGGTTGCCACCGGCGCGTACAGGGAAAAATGGAAGGAAGTGAAGGCTATGGTATGATGCTCGGTGTCAACCGCCGCATCTTTCACCTTGACCCACCGCCCCCATCTCGTATCAAAGGTATATACGTTGAGATTTTCCTCAGGGAACCCTTCGGGAATCAGATTCTTGTCATAGGAAATCACTCCGACAAAGGGCTCGTTGAAGAGCTCACCCTCCGAACAGATCTCCCCCGTGCCGTCCAAAAGCTCGAAGCTGTACACGGGCCCCACGAAGTCATGTTCGAAGGCCTCATCCTCGCTCTCCTGCCACCCAGGATCGGCCTCGGCTATCCTCACCGAGACAGCGCCCTCAGGCGTGCTTCCCTCCGGCAGCAAGAGGGCCGCGCTCTCATATTCGGCCGCCGTCACCCCGTCGTCTTCAATGGTCGCAGAGGCTATCCCCGGTACCGCAGACAAAGACTCGCCATAGCCTCCGATATTCTCGGCACGGTCCACTCCCCGCACCCGGTACACATAGCGTGTGCCGTTTTCCACTTCGGTATCGATATAGCCCTGCTGGTCCATGCGATCGATACGACGAACCGATCCCTCGGGCCAGCCCGGATTCCGCTCTATCTCATAGGAAATAATATCATCGTCCCCATCGTCCCAGGAAAGCGCCATGTGACCGTTCCCCGGCAGGATATCAAGGCCGGTGACAGCCACAGGCGGTATGGTATCGATCTTTGTCTGTGTGGTCGAAAGCTGCTCGTGGCCGACCTTGTCAAAGGCCTTGACCACAAGACGGTGCACCCCATCTTCGAGGAGGGGAAGCTGGTAGCCACTTTCCACGGTACGGTAATCACCGTTATCGATAGATAACTCGTAGTGGTCCACTCCCGTCACCGCATCCGTGGTCTCAAAGCGGATCACCGGGCGCTGGTTCGAGGTCCATCCTTCGGGTATAACCTTAATCTCGAAAGGCAGGGGGGCTTCCGTATCAACCTGGTAAAACAGGCTCGTTTCACTTCGGTTTCCGGCCTCATCCCGTGCCGCTAAAACCAGATGGTGTGAACCATCCACAAGATCTACCGCCCTGCGGTACACCCCGCCTTCTTCGGCCATAACCCGACCGTCGAGAAAGACCGTTGCACTATTCTCTTCTGCAACAGCTGCCTCGAAATCCGTTATTGATGATGTAAGCACCGTCCCCGACTCGGGCCGAACCGCCCCTATAACGGGGGCCATTGTATCGCGAACGACCCGAACCTGCTTGTCCACCCTTCGCCCGAATTGATCACGCAACTCTAGGTCAATCGCCTGCTCTCCTTCCCGTAAGCGAAAGGCAGGCGTGGTGAACCGGCCGCCTTCAACCTCCACCGGAAACCGTCCGGCCCAAAGCCGATAATGGCCCTGGACCTGGATCCTGCCGCTTATCGTGACAAAAGCCTCGTTGGTGTAATAGGGACTCTCGGGAGATGCTATACTAAGCGACGGTTCCTGGTTTACCCGGAAAACCCTCCGCATAAGCCTTCCGACCTCCCCCTTATGTCCTTGGGTGAAAAGGAGTTCTATGCGGTTGAGCCCCTCGGAAAGCTCAACTCGATGGGAAAAGCCCCTCCATCCTCCTTCGATCTCCTGGCCATTTATGATCACCTGCATGGTCGGAAGCATTCTGCCGCTGACAAGGATGCTGTCCTCGAGGGTATAGCTTATCCCTTCGGAAAGATTCACCGAATAGAGAAGGCTGTCCCGGTCATACCAGCGGATAAGCTTCTGACTCTCGCGATTCTCTTCATCAAGCGCTCTCATCAATAGCTCATGCTCGGCCTGATCACCCCAGCCGGAAGTGCGCAAAGTCCCCCAGAAAAGATGGCCACGCTGCTGTGCAGCAATTCCGTTGATGCTTACCTTTGCTCCCGGATCATCTACATAGCCGACAACGCTTTGTCCGATCCCTCCGAACTCCACAAGCTCCCCGTTTACCGGCCAGCGCATCTCGATTTCAGGGGCCCCGTCGCGCTCAAGGCTTCCCATCACCCTGATACCGTACAAAGCATCGGGCCGTGCATTGGTGATCTTCAGGGCCGTTGTTTCTATCGGCCCATCTCCGGCGCCACTCTGCCAGCGTTGCCCATACCCATACTCCCGGCTCCAGGCGATGGGCAGCCACTGCCCATCCTGTTCGTAGTATAACTGTTCGGAAACCAGATGCTCTCCCGTAAGATCAATCCGTTCCGGAACGAGCTTTTCATCAAGCCGGTACACCAACTCCCGTTCCCCTTCCGGGGCCACCTTACTGTAGGCGGATACTCCCGACAGCTGAGAGACCACCCCAGCTGCCGTTTGCGGTATGAGGCTACCGGTCAGGATAGAGGTATCCTCATGGGCAGAAAACGTGATGAGGTTCTCCCCTTCCAGAAGCATATCCCGGGCCACCAGTCCCTCGTACCAGCTCGTCCCTTCAAGAGAAGCAACACGCTCCAGAGCGAGCTCCGTATCGTTCACCTCTACCGTGAATGCTTGTCCCACATCCTTGTTCAGCACAAGCGACATCCGGTAACACTGCGGCTCTTCCACACGACACTGTGCATATAATCCGCCGGTCAGATCTTTACCGCCCACATCGATGAGCGACGTCGGCTCGAGATCCCCCGCAGCGTTTCCCCACAGCTCAAGCTCGCCGATTCCCCCTTCTTCGGCTCCCTGATATCTGCTGCCGTAGACCGTCAAACGAATCCCGTCACTTTCCACTCCCCCGGGAAACTCCACACTCTTCCAGCCGGAGGACTCCCCCTCCTCTATCCGAAACAGCTCTCGCCAAAAGAAACCTTCCCGCGCTTCCACGATAAGCGTGCCGCGGTACCCTTCATGCAAATAGACTCGTGCCTTGTAGATCCTGCTATTCTGCGGAAGGTGAAAGGCAACATCCCCCTCGTCCCATCCCCAAGCAGGCCTGCCGCCCTCTCCCCTTGGACTGCCGGTCCGAATGCAGCCTTCAATCCAGCTGCGGCTGGAAGAATCGAACGGACCGCCCCATCTATTCCATCCATTCCCTTGTTCAGAGTGCCAGATTGTCTTGGTATTTCCGTCGACCAGATGCTTTGCGGGATAAAAAAGTGAATCGTCACCGCTGTCTGAGAGTTCCAAAGGAATTTTTCGATACGCGCTCGAAGAGCGTTCACCTATCACCTCCACCTCATTGAGACTACTCAGCGAAGCATCCTCTCCGGATACCTCGATCCTCACCCTTTCAGCCCGCACCCCGTCTCCGGCAAGATTGACAAAGTTCCATCCCGGAGCCAAAGCACTGAGGTATCCCAGGGGAAAGGGCTGCCACAAGCCATCCTCCGTTTCATAGAGAACCCGAAGCTCACTTTTCTCCCCAAGACTCCCATACAGCGACAGCCCGTAGAGGTCCGTCATCTCAGACAACGTGAGCTCAAGCCAACCCGCCTGCGAGTCGTTTGCGATGGCCCATCCCGTATCCGTACTTCCGTCTATCACATACTCTGCCGGTCCAAGGGCCGAGCTGCTTACCGAACCCCGAACACTTTCAACACCTATGCTCTCTATTCCCTCGGCTCCCATGTTGGCCACTGCCGCGGCCAGCAAGAGAAGAGCGCACAAACGAACCTTCATTGCTTTCAACACTTTTTTACCCCGCCTCATTTTCTAAGGATCTCCAACTCGCTTCCCGAAAGATTCAGGAGCTCTTCATGGTAATAATCATTACCGTTATCTTCAAAAACGGAATCACCTATATCCGGTCGCCTGGCACCATGTTCGGCCATTGCATCTTCCTTGATCCCGTACCATGTATTTCCAATAAACCGGCATCTTGAGAGCTCTACACTCGCGCCCACAAGGTGCAATCCAATCAAATTCTCATGAACATCAACATCACTCAGTATCACCGCTGAAGCAGGCCCTGCCGTCACCCCGCGTTTGCTTCCGCTTATGCTCACATGCTCAAAGCTTCCGCTGCCTCTTACCAGAATTCCCTCCCAGTAAGCTTCCTGTGCATCGGCACGGCGACAAACAACAGGAGCGGCTTCTGTTCCCTCGACCATCAGGCTTGCCCCCGTTTGAACCTCGATTCCGGCCCCCGGGACGGCAGTCACCGTGGTCCCATCTTTCACTACAAGGCTAAGCCCTTCCGGCACAACGACAATGCCGGTAAGCCTCTGGCCCTCTTCCCACGTCTCACTGATAAGCAGTTCACCTTCGCTGGTATTCACCGCATGTACGACGATCTCGGCACTGCTTTCCTGGTTCCACCAGTCGCTGACGGTAAGAACAACCCGGTAATCCCCGGCGCTCATAAACATCTTTTCAGGCGCCATCCCTTCACCGCTTGTCTCGTCTCCGAAGTTCCAGGCATAGGAGAGATCATCGCCCTCAGGGTCATAGGCTGCATACAAACGCTCCCCTTCGTCGCCGACAACAGGAAGCAGCTCGCCCACTCGAAGGGTGATCTCAGGAATCATAACCGTCACCACTGGGGCCTGGTTATCCTCCGCACTGCTTATCGATATGGTTTCCGACCTGTTGCCCACCTTGTCGATCACAATCATACGGGCGGTGGCCTTTCCCGTCGTTTCATCCATGGCCAGGGGCCACCAGTCGATCGCAAGCTCATCCGAGCTTACCGGAAACAGGACCCCTGCGCCGGAGGCAACCTGTGCAGCAAGGGCCTTTTCACTACCCGCAGCAAAGGCAACCTGCTCCGCAGGTTCATCTCTCCCCCCATTCCACAGCAGCAACGTCTCCACTCCGGAGGCACTGCTTCCCATACCGTCGGAAAGGGCAAAGGCCTTCAAACTGACCGTATCCTCGGTCTCCGCCTCCACCGTAAGTACCCCTCGAGGTGGATTTCCATCAACCGCGAAACGCCGCGTTGCACCGCTTGAGGGCCAGCGTCCGGCCTCATTCCATACAAGCAGGGAACCGTCCCAGTCGTGGTAGTACTCAGGGATCTCCAGATACCACTCATATATCCCCTGGCCCAGATCAGGGGCCCCATCCTCATCCCCGTTTATGCTGCGAACCGGTGTGCCTGCGGCAACACCGGGATCATACACCTGGTACGGGCCTGCCCCCTGTCGCCGGTAGAAAACCCGAAGACCCAGCAGGTCTCCCTCATCATCCTTCTCACGCTCCAATGAAAAAGCGGGAAAGCCTGGACCAATAACCGTTCCCTCATCTGGAACCGTTAGCGCTACATCCCCTGCAGTATGATTAGGAAGATGGAATACCACCGATCTGGTCGCCGGAAAGCCACTTGCATTCTTTGCATAGACCCGTGCCGTATAGAAACGCTTACTTTTCAACCCATGCGGCAGAAGACAGCGCATCCCTTCGGCCTTCGGATCCACTTTCTGCGTATAGACCTCGTCCAGCTGATCGACAGGATCATCCCCTTTAAGCACCTGCAGCCAAAAGCCGTAGCCGTCGGGAATCTCACCTTCATATTCCCAGGCTATGTAGGAGTTATCACCTTCTTGCTCAAGCCGCACATTCACAGGAGGCTTCGGGGCCTGGTCAACCGTAAGGTGATATTCGGATTTGCAGCTGTTTCCGCAGGCATCCGATATCGACAAAAGGAAGCTATACTCACCGTTCGGTATTCCCGATACATTCATGGAGTAGAGCTTTGCATCATCGTTATGCTCAATCTCAACACTCCGCCAGAGTCCGCTTGCATTCGTAATCCGTGCCCGGTATGTCGATCCGTCAAGGCCGCTCTGCCATGCTTCGGGTTCCGCACCATAGGTGCTGCCGTCCACCGCAGGGTACCAGCCGATCACATCGCCGCTACCCGACGGAATAAAAAGCACGCCCTTATCGTCAACATCGAGAATCAAACGCTCCCCATCGCTTTTCAGAAGCGGCGGCAAAGGGGCACTACTATCCACTCCGAAAGGAAGCCGCTGTATCGCGCCCTTATTGCCCGCCCCGTCGAAAAAATAGATGACGGCCGTATACACACCGTTGGCAAGATCTATCTCATCACCGAAGCTGTATGTGCCGGTCTGATTCCCTTCGGAATTCGAAATCTCGATCACACCGTCGGGCATGGTCGCGGAAAGACCGCCGGCAGGCCCCCTGTCAGCAGGGATATCTTCATCGTCTATGGTAAAACGCACCGATGGGCCAAAGTAACGCAGCTGCTGCCCCTCGGAAAAGTCGGCCACGCAGGATTCACTCCCCCACTCGACGCCGACCTTTTCCACCGCCTCAGGTCCCTCATCATCTACATAAAAATAGGCGGGAAAATAACCCGAATCACCGAGGTCGGCAATGTGGCCCGCCATAAGCTCCTCTTCCCCATGATCCTTAAACCACGTGTAGATCTTGTCGTAAACCTGCCCCTCGATCCTATACGCCCCCCCTCCGAGACTTCCCCCATAGCCGGAAAGCAAATCGGCAAAACCTCCATCCGCCATCTGTGAAGCATCGATATCGCCTTCCCAGGCCACCTCTCCACTATCGGTTTTAACAATCCTCAGGTGATAGCCCCCGATCCCGGAAGCAAGATCGTAGATCTGCCCCGTTTCCTTTCCCAGGCGGTAGCCCGTCAGGGGCTCCGACCGATCGCTGCAGGAAAGCGAGAGAAACAGCCCCTTTCCCAGGCCTAAAACGGGAGCAGAACCCTCTTTTTTGAACTCGATGGTCGCACTCTCGGCATCGGGAGCAAGACTATCGTAGTGGAGATCTTCCGAAGAGAGGAGGACCGTGACGCTTCCTCCAAAAGTATAATTATGTGTATGCCCATTAGGTGACTCATGACGTGCGATACCAGCGGTAACTCTTACTTCGAGATAGGTGCCGGGCAGTACATAAAGATGGTTACCACGATATGTACGTTCTTGTCCCTGCCCTATAGCCCGGACAGAAAATTGAGGTTCTTGAGAAACATTCTCTTCAGTAGTCTTTCTAAAAACAAGGCTAATACCAATAGGAAACGGCAAGGCATGGGCGGCGGCCGTCGACGAAGATTCGGTAAACTTTACCGTCTGCATAGCTGAATCGAAATAGAGATATCTGTGCGCTGATACTCTTGTTATCCACACATTATCCGGAGAGGAACTCTCATGGTGCCCTCCACCGAACACCGAGGCGACAAAAACGAGAGCTATGGCGCAAAAGAATGAGATAATGACGATGCGTTTCATGGCAATTTCCTTTTTTTCAATGAGACCTTTTTCAACTTCTCATTTTATTCGATTATATCGACGCCCGATAATTCTTGTAAACTCCCCTCGTTTCTGTTCTAATACATTATGCAGCTTTTTTTTCTCCTCACCATCCTTTGCCTCCTGGCAGGAATCTCATACCTTGATATCCGCTTTATGCGTATTCCATTGCCCCTCAACCTCGGTTTTTTCGCACTTTCTCTTGCCTATTCATATATAAGCGGTTTCGGCTTACCCGCTCTCTTTTACGCCTTTGCAGGTTTTCTCTTTATCGTCGTTATCCGACGGCTTACCGCAAACGGAATAGGCCTGGCAGATGCCATTTTATCGGGTTCCGTCACCTTATTGCTCGGGCCGATGAAATGGGTGCTGTGCCTGCTATCGGCCAGTATACTTGGACTTGTCCTGTTTATTCTCCTGGGAAAAAAGATCGGTGCCAGCGGGGAAAAACCGAGGCTGCCCTTTGCACCATGTATCGCGATAGCAACCATTCCCTTTCTTTTTATTAATTGACATGCATGCGGCAGATGACGTACACTACCGCATAGTTGTTCATCCAAGGTGTAATTAAAAAATGCGCGCAACCTTCAAAGTGTTTGTCATATATTTCCTGATGTCCGTCCTCTCTGTTCCGATGCTTTCAGCAGAAGGATCGATTCAGGGAATGGAATTCCACAACAAGCCCATTGCCGATGTACTTATTGCTATCGGTTCCGTGGCAGGTTATACGGTCCTTCCGGACGATACGCTGACGGGAAGTGTCTCCTATCGTTTCTCCGAAACTAGTTTCGAAGAGGCCCTGGAAAGTCTGAGCCTCCAGTACGGCTTCTTTTACACAAAGCTCGGGGATACCATCTACTCAATATCCCGCATTCACGACAGCTACGACGCCGATACGGGACTTTTTTCCATAGAGGCAAGAGATGTCCCTGTTTTCAACATCCTTCAGGAGGCCTCCCGGACCATCGGCAAAACAATACTCTTTGATCCGCTTCCGGCGGAGAAGCTGACCCTCAATAGCCACGATATATCGCCCGAAAACTTTCTTACCATGATTGTTTCCCGCTTTTCCGACTATACGCTTCTTTCCGACGACGACTATTTCTATCTCAAGCGGGAGGTGGCCTCGCGGAGCGATGCGGGCAAGGCGGCAAACGATACTACCATTACGGTGGAAAGCGAGGACGATTACAGCCTCAGCCTTGAGCGGGGTGATCTGCTTACCGCACTGGACGAGCTGTTCGAAAAGGCGGGTAAGGAATATGTGCTGCTGTTCAAGGCCTCTGCCGCCCTCAAGAGCCTTCATTATACCCACAAAAGCTTCGACGAGTTGCTGCGCCTCCTCCTGGTCCAGTCGGGAGGCGATTATACGGTCAGCAACGGCATATACTACATCTTCGATATCAACAGGCAGGATATCCTCAAACAGTACAAGATGTCCGAATACCTTCATCTCGACTATATTTCTGCCGAAGATGTCCCCTCGCTTCTTCCCAACCTGCTAAGCTCAAGCAGCTTCTATAAGGTTGATAAGAACCAAAACGCCATCATCATCAGTGGAAGCCTTGAAGAGCTTCGTCCGCTGAAGGAATACATCAAGGCAATTGATAAACCGCAGGTCGGTAAGGCCTATTACACCTTTAACCTCGACTATATCGAGGCATCCGTCGCCATCCAGTCCCTGCCCCAGCGGCTTCGGGCTCCCGAACCGATCGTGCTTAAGGATTCGAATAGCTTTCTCGCCTTCTACACTCCTGCACAGAAAGCAGAGACGGGACAGTTGCTGCGTGCAATCGATATCCCCCGGGAATCCCATGTTCTTACCTTCAAATACCTGAAGGCCGAGGATTTCCTCAAAAATCCGCCTCCGCCCTTCAGTTCGAACGACTTCAAGGATACCGGAAATGTCTCTTCGGTCTACTTTATCGGAAGCGCCGAAAGGCTGGAGTATCTGAGACAGCTGGTTGCGGAAATAGACGTTCCGAAACCCCAAATCAGATACAAGATGCTCATCATCCAGTATCAGGAAAGTACGGGCCTTGATTTCAACCTTTCGGTTTCCAATTCCGTCTCAGACGACGATAGCGAATCAGCCTATGTGGGTAACGTCGGAAATCTCCTTTCCCTTGACTTTGACGTACTCTCCACCTTTGGCTACTTGTTCGCCATAAAACTCAACGCCTCGTTAAGCGACAGCACGGCAAATGTTCTCGCAGATACAACCCTCCACGGCCTCTCCGGAGAATCGGTCAAGTTTCAAAACAGTTCGACCTATCGCTATCAGGAGCTGGAAGCGGACGACGCCGGGAAGGTTACCCGAACGGGAGTAACCAACGAAATATCAACTGGTCTTTTTATGAAGATCACCGGCTGGGTCTCCGGTGATGATATGATCACCATGGAGGTAGAATCGACGCTTTCAAAAAAGGGAACAAGCTCGAGCAATAGTGACAATGAGCTTCCGCCGACCTCGGAACGCGTTATTAACACGCATATACGAACCCCCTCGGGTACTCCGATTGTGATCGGCGGTCTGATGCAGAAAGAGGTCAGCGAAAAAATAGCAAAAATACCGATCCTGGGAGATATTCCTTTTATTGGTGCCCTGTTTCGCAGCATAAGCAATACAGAGGAGAACACGGAATTCGTCGTGTATCTGGTTCCCTACCTTGTCCATGATGCCATGCACAGCCTCCAGCCCGGAGACGAAATGAACAGACTTTTTGATAAATTCTTTCCTCCGCAGGTGTGACGATGAAACGAGCTACGATCAAGTCCTTCGAGCCCCTTCCACCGTTACAGGAACAGTATGCCGTCAAGTATATGGAAAAAAACCATGTACTGAAGCTGGGAAGCAGACCGGACGGCTTATCAATCGTCGGAGTATGCCCCCCCATCAGAAAGGAACTGATTGACGAGATAGAGGATTTTCACCGGGGGAAGGTTGAGTTCGTCGAAATAGAACCGGAAGACTTCACCATATATCTTGGAAGAGCTCTCTCCGGTACCTCGGAATACGAGTCGGCAAACGGCGCCAGCAGCCATATCGAAATCGACAAATTCGCCGACGATGCCCCGATCATCAATCTTGTAAATTCGATTTTCATTGAAGCCATTCAAAAAAAGGCTTCGGATATTCATATAGAAGGAAGGCAGGACAAGGTCTCTATACGGTACAGGATAGATGGGGTACTGGTCTCTATCATGGAATACGATGCCTCCTATTTCTCCGCCATTTCCAGCCGAATAAAGATCATGGCAGATCTGAACATCATGGAACGTCGGCTTCCCCAGGACGGACGGATATCGGTAAGCATTGCCCAGGTCGAACTGGACATGCGCCTTTCCATCGTGCCGATAGCAGGAGGCGAATCCATTGTTCTTAGGCTGTTCAACCGTAAAGGGGCCATTCTCGAGCTTGATGATTTGGGCTTTTCCGACTCGGTAAAGGAACGGATCACCCATCTGTATCGTCAGCCTCACGGCCTTGTTCTTTTTACCGGTCCTACTGGTTCGGGAAAAACAACTAGTCTGAATGCCATTATCCGTAACCTCGACCATGAATCGAGTAAAATCGTGACCATCGAGGACCCGGTCGAATACAGGATCGAAGGGGTAAATCAGATTCAGACCAACGATGAGATAGGTCTGACCTTCCACTCTCTTCTGCGGAGGGTTTTACGGCAGGACCCCAACATCATCATGGTCGGAGAGATACGCGATGCGGACACGGCTCAGCTCGCCGTTCGGGCGGCTCTGACAGGCCACCTCGTTCTTTCTTCCCTCCATACCAATGATGCCGTTTCATCGGTTCAAAGGCTTATCAATATGGGCGTAGAATCATATCTTCTTGCCGCCGTCCTGAGGGGGGCTGTCGCCCAACGACTGGTGAGGGTACTCTGTCCCTCCTGTAAGTATGAAGCGGAACCGTCGACAGCAGAGAAAAGCATCTATCAGGCACATGGCCTATCACCGAAAACGATATTTCGGCACAAGGGATGCCCCGAGTGTAACTATACCGGTTATTCAGGCAGGACCACTGTGGCAGAATGTTTTGTAAGCTCGGCAGAACTCGAAGATCTCATCGTCCGGAACGCACCGAACAGCACACTTACAAACTGCTTAAAGAAAGAAGGGGTACATTCACTTATGCGGGACGGACTCGAAAAGACCGTATTAGGCATAACAGACCTGGCCGAAATAGAGAGGGCCATATAATGGCGTCGCAAGGGAAAAGAATCGGGGTTAAAGAGCTTCTCGATTTTACATCGAACCTCTCTCTCCTTTTGAACTCCGGTTTGTCGGTTTATAACGCGATCCAGATGATCCATTCTTTCTCGACGAACAGGACCATCACAGCGTTGTCCCATTATTGTGAAGAGGGGTTAAAGAAAGGAGTTTCCCTCTCCCGGCTCATTGAAAACAGTGACTACCAATTTCCCCCTCTATATAACGGCCTGGTCGGTATCGGGGACCGAATTGGTTCGCTGTCCACCATCCTGCCTACCCTTCGCACCTATCTGGAGCGCAAAAAACAGGTCAGAGATAAGTTCATCAACGCATCTATCTATCCCCTTATCGTACTCCTCATGTTGTTTACAGGGATGATCTTTCTTACCCTTTTCGCTGTTCCCAGAATTGAAGCGTTATTTCAGGAAATCGGAGAAGGAAGTACGCAAATACGTTCATTCGAAGAGAAGATCTTTGGATTGAAGCTATTCGGTGTCTTCTGTATCGTACTTTTTATTGCCGTGCTTACCCTATTTATCTTGAGAAAAAACAGCCCGGAAGTAAAAGAAAAAAGCGACCGTTTTTTCATACGGATTCCCGGTCTTCGCCACATCATCACGATAACGGATATCTTTAATGTCACGTTTGCGGTTGAAACATTAACACGACACGGCATTCCTTTATCATCAGCAATAAAAGAATCGGTGTCGGTCTGTGGAAATTCCGAGCTAAAAAAGACCTTTACCATGATCCACCAGGAGCTTGTCTCCGGCAAAAATCTCTATAACTCCTTTTCCTCTCATCCCTTTATTCCGCCGAGGGTAAAACAATGGGTCGGTATCGGAGAAAATACGGGAGAAACCGATAAAGTCTTTGAGCAGCTGAGGCACTTCTACGAGGCGGAAATCGACAACCTTACGACAAGACTTTTGGGAATCATCGAACCTTTATTAATCATCATCGTCGGTAGTATTATCATCTATCTCATTCTCAATTTCATTGTTCCGCTTTTTTCGCTTTTCGGAACGATTGTATAGCATGCAGGAGGAGCTCCTATGAAGAAAAAAAACACAACGTGGGAAGAAGGGTGGACCTTTGTCGAAACCTTGATCGTCATTGCAATTGTCCTGATTTTGACAAGTTCGGTAGGATTTATGGCATTCAAATACATAGATAAAGCCAAGGTCGTAACGGCAAAAACTCAAATAGAAAACCTTTCCCTTGCCCTCAATTCCTATTTCTTCGATAACAAAGGGTTTCCAAGTCAGGATCAAGGCCTTGATGCCTTATGGAAGAAAACAAACATAGCGCCGGTGCCCGAAGAGTGGAATGGTCCATACCTCGAAAAAGAGGTTCCGCTCGACCCATGGGGCAATCCCTTCGAATACACGGTTCCCGGTCCCAATGGGCTGCCATTTGGAATTCGCTCCTTCGGGGCCGACGGCCTTGAGGGGGGAGAGGCCCTGGACAAGGACATCACCTCCTGGGGGAATTAATGTCCGCTGATCTTCTTTCGAGGGCCTTGTACGATGTCCGCTTTCTTCCGGTTCCCGACAAAAAAACCGGAGAGGGCATAGACACCTATATTGCTTCGCATATTCACGCTATCTATCCCGGTAACAACGGTGTATATGAGTATCGGTATCGAATACTCGGCGACAAGCTCATCATTATTGTCTTTCTTTCCAAAAAGACCGCCGATACATTCTCAGGCAAACCACCATATATTCCTGTTTTTACGTTGCCGGATATTTTAAAAAAGCATACCAGAATCACAAGCGTCAACCTTTACGCCGAAGGAACCATCGAACAAATAACGATAGAAGAGGGGCTTCCCGTACGGTCACAGATTGTGCAATCCGACGACGAACACTCACATTGGGTTTTCTTCACGCCTCCCGGCGATGAGGACCTCGCACTTCCCCCAAAAGAACGAATCATACCACAGCCCCGTCTTAGCATCCATCATCGATATCTCTCGCAAAAAGGAACAGGGCAGTTAAGCTTTACAACATGTTTCAGCTTATGCTTGCTGATTCTTCTCTTAATTGCGGGAATAACCACACGATATGCAACCCTTATCGGGGAAAAGCAAGACGCGGCGAAACGGATACAAAACGAAATCATGAGAGCCGATACCCGAAATAGCCTCCTTAGTTCAGAAATACAATCTCTGGAAGAATCTGCCGACGATATTGCCGCCTTGAACATTAACAGTCCCTATCGCATGATCGAAGCCCTCTATACAACCGCCGGCAGACACATGGAAATCGAAAGAATCACCATTCAACAAAGCAAATTTTCCATCGACTGTATCAGCGAGGACCCGATCCGGATATCGGATCTTCTTTCTAAAAATACATTATTCTCTCATGTCAGTATTCAGAGAATTCAGGAGTATGAAGGACGCTATAAATTCTCTCTTACAGGAAGATACGATGGATAAAGAACGTCGTCTCCTTCTTCGTTTACTTTTGCTAAGCTGTCTTCTTCCCATACTTCTGTTCATCCATGCCAATCTATCATCTATCAGAACGGGGCAGGCAATGCTCGCCCGCTACCGTGAGCAGGGAGCATCGAAAAGCGAAATAGAGCAGGCGACGGTGCAGCTTGAAGCGAAACAACGGGCGCTGCAAGAACGTTACCAAAAAGAATCCTCCAGGTTATTCGATAGCGATGAAATTACCTTTTACGAATTCTGTGATTTCATGATCGACAGCGCAAAGAATCGGGGTGTCACCATCAAGAATTACAGCACGATAGAATCGGCGGAACCAAAGCGATTAAATATCACGGCAGTCGGAAGCATACGTTCTATTCTTAGCTATCTGCAGTACCTCCATACACTCGATAAAAAAATCGATATTGCACAGCTTTCAATCAGTTTCAATGCGAGCCAATATGAATACACCCTTTCCATGATGGTAAATTTCATTACGATACCCCAACTCCATAAGGATAGTGAGCATCATGAAACATAGCTTTCCTCTTTTTCGGCTGGCCCTCATATCCCTCATTGCACTATCAGGCTGTTCCAGTACGGCGAAACCCGTCGCAGAAAGTTTTCCTGCCAATTTGATGGGAATAATCTTCGACGATTACAATAATCCCGTAGAGGGAGCCTCCGTTATACTAGAAGGACGGGAAGTGCCTTACAATTCCGATATCGACGGAAGATTCCTCCTTCCCAAACTCAATGCGAGGTCATATTCACTTACCATAACAAAAAAAGGGTTTGAGACAAAACACATAGACTTTGATTTCTTCGATCCGAAGCAGGTTCTCTATCTCAAGCTTTCATCTCTTACCTTTTTCAAAGAGGAAATTGAATCTGGCATTGCAGCAAAGGACTGGGAAAAAGCGGCAACGTTTATCGATAAGGCAATGCTGGTTGATAATTCGGATCCTGTACTTCTTTACCTTGTTTCCATTTATCAGTTCTATATGAAAGAGTACGACGCATGCGCAAAAACACTTTCAGATATTCAGAAGGAGGGCTACACCTCATCGGCAATTCGAAAACTGGAGAAAAAACTTGAAGAGGAAAAAGAAAGGACATTCTGACTTTCAGCAGGGGTATGTACTCCTTGACGCAATAATTGGAATAGGTATTTTCTCTATCTTCTCCATCGCAGTGTCGGCTTCCTACGCTTCCTTTGTCGAAAACGATCACCGTATTCAAAAGAGGTTGGAGAGCTATCTATCCGACTATAACAAACACATCGATGCCCAGGAAATACACTTTGATGAAAAATAGATCAACATGCATATACGAGGAGGGGTTTACCATACTTGAAAGCATTGTTGCAATCTTTATCCTTAGTCTTGGGTCGGTTGTCGTCTGTATCGGCGGCAGTACCTTCTTTTCCCATATTACAGAATTACGGAATCATTATCTCTTTCTATCCCAGGCCGCACAATTTGATGTTCTTCTTCGGGAAGAAGTTGCTCTTATAGAAATCCCATTTTGGGAACACTCCATCGTTCTGGAACCTGAAAGCAAAGCATGCACACTTCCCTTTCTGAAAGGCGACAAAGAGAGCTGTTTGCAAATTTGCTTTGATGAAAGGGGCCTTGGCGTGTCAACCAATTCCGACACGCCGATAATCTATACCGCCTTAACGGATGGAACGATCACCCCAATCGTAAAAGAGAATATAACTACGGGAATTACCGTTCTCCTTTATGACACGAAGAAAACGGTATACGAATGCAAAGCACTCTTTGGCGGCTTCCCAATAATCGATGAGGAAGCAGATGAATAAGAAAGCGTCTCTATCCATTGAAGCCACTGAAGAAGCCTTTGGAACAGCGTACGCGTTCGCCCTTATTCTCTTCCTTTCGGCACTCTTGCTTGGCATCTCACTGCATACCGCCGGGACCATGAACAGCATAACAAAGCTTGGTTCACCAAAAGAAGAACTATCAACGCAAAAAGCGGCTGAAGAAATCATACAAGGACTGCTCGAAGACGGCACCCCAGCCGCCGACTCACCGGCAGATCCCGTATGGGAGCGCGTTGCCGAATTGAACAGTGAAACGTGCTCCGTTGTTTTGGAAGACATCTCAAGTAAGATAAATCCCCAATTCTTCCGGGATGAAATTATCGACGCAACGCAAGTGCAGAAGCGTATATTCACCGAGGGTCATACCATGGCCGAACTTGAACAGTACAGGAACGAAAAGGGCTGGGGAATTTCCCTCAAAGATTCATATCCGGACTTTTTTTCGGATGACGGCCTAACATCGTACCTAACCAGCTACAGCTACCTCAACCTCAATATTGCCGATGAGCTGGCAATACGCTATCTTTACACCATCAGGACAGGAAATGAATATGGGGCGGAATCCTTCAGACAAAAGATCCAGCAATACAGAACACGAAAAACCATTATCTGCAACAACGAACTAAGCGCTGTTATGACTTCGGCAATGAAACAGCTCTATCCCTGTATGAACAGTGTTCCGGTTATGAACGTTCACTACATTCACAAAGATATTCTCCGGGAAATTCTCTCGTATGACTTCGGAGACAAACCCTTGCCCCACCCTGATCGGACCTATAACACCATCGTCCAGAGACGAACCTCAGGTGAGATAGAGCCCTCCGATCTGGAATCCATCTTCTCAGTAAAAGATGAAAATCACATCGTATACGACTATCTCGGAACAAAAACATGGTTCTGGAAGATTAGCATCGCCAGCAACAGCTCCCAAAGGGAGCTCATCGTCGCAGAACTGCCCGATGCAGAAAGTTCATATCGACCGCGCGACCAAACTGCGGTAAGCATTACGAGGCCGAGAAGCTTTCAGATCATCAAAAATACCTTTCAGCATGGGACAAGCAAGAAATGAACATCAAAATCGTTGTCAAAGCATCCATGATCATAATCATTCTCACCCTGACAATACTATTGCTCCTCCTCTATGTTCTCCCCCCCGCTACCATCCTGCAAGATCCCCCTCATACGGTCCATCCAGCCAGTGCCCAGGAAGAAAAGCGTCACAACGAGGACGATACCTATCGGCCCGAGGAAACGACCATTCCGGCTGCATCCATTGCCGGTATGTTCTACCGACCGCCGAAAGAAGAAACAGCTTTGCTTCCGTCCGCGCTCCCTGAACCGGAACAGGAGCTCCGATATGATGAAAAACGATTTTCATACATCGGTACAATGCAAATCAATAATCAGACCGTCTACCTTATGAAAGACAATCTCTTTAACGATGCATTACATCTTGCGCCAGGCGAAACTGTACACGGAATATCCATAGAAAACATCGATGCAGACAATGCGACACTCATCCTCACCGACGGCACAACAAAATATAAAATACGACTCCAATAATCACACATGTCATCGTTTTATTTGGGCGTTGCCCTCGCTCGTTCCTCGCTCCGGGCCAGTCGACTCCGGGGTTCGCTCTTCGCTCCCGTCCTCGCCTTACGCCTCGGACCGCCTCCGGCGCCCTTCGTCTCCTTAACGCATCGTTATAGCCTCCCTCCAATTGCCCAAACCACCCTTCCCGTAGTAGTATTACCTCATGGCAGGCGAGCACGATACACGCTACAAGTTCCTCTTCTCACACCCCATCTTCGTTCAGCGCCTCATGGAGGCCTTTGTTAAAGAACGTTTCGTTCGTAAACTCGACTTTGCCTCCCTTGAACGGGTCGATAAAAGCTTCATTACCGAAGACTTCAAAACCAGGGAATCCGATATCATCTGGAAGATCAATTACACCGTTACACCCCTTTACCTCTTCCTGCTCATTGAGTTCCAGTCTACCGTCGACCACTCCATGCCGCTCAGGTTCCTTCGCTACATCACCGAGTTCTACCAAAGCTTTCATCAGACTACCGACTCAGGGCTCTTCCCTGCCGTCTTTCCCATCCTCATCTATAACGGCGACAGAAGGTGGACCGCTCCGCTTAACAGCCGGGACCTCATCGAACAGTCCATCCCGGAAAAGTACATCCCATCCTTCCAGTACTACCCGGTTATCGAGAACCAGATTCCAAAGCAGAGCCTCGCGAAGATCAAAAACGCCCTTTCCGCGGTCTTCTATGCCGAGAACTCCTCTCCCAAAGAGCTTGAGGCCGAGATCGATATCTTCCTTTCCATTATTACCGAAGAGAAACTTGAGGCAGTCCAGCTGCTGGTCCAGTGGCTGAACAACTTCTTTGCTTCCGTCGAGGAGCAACAAAAACAACCGGTCTTGTCCCGGATCAA
>NZ_KB899437.1 GCF_000378205.1 Sediminispirochaeta bajacaliforniensis DSM 16054
TTGCTATCTCGACCTTGCCTGCCTTACCCCTGATAACAACGCCGCCGAGAGAGCGATCAGACCGTTTGTAATCGGACGTAAGAACTGGCTGCATGCCGACACACCTCGTGGTGCTCATGCATCGGCGACTTTTTACAGTCTGATTGAATCGGCTAAATCGGCCTCCCTTGAGCCGTATTGGTACATTCGTTACGTACTTCAAAAATTGCCGAAAATTGAATCATCAGAGAGCTCATGGGAGGATCTGCTTCCAGAAAAATTAACCCCGGAGATGTTACTCACCTCTTCTTTTTAAGGGGTGGGGTTTATGGAGCGGCTACGTAAAAGATGCTTGATAGGTGGTGAAATAAGTTTGGTAACAAATAAGCGTTAAATGCCCATTTTTATGGCGCTAAAAAGCTTTTTAAATAGGTTTTTACCATTTTCTATTACCATGATCAGATTATGATAATTCTTTATAGCATTGTTAATTAGGTGATTTGTTTAATTCTCATACTACGTCATAAAACACATTGGTATAGAGGTATAATTCCTGCCAAAGAAAATCTTCAAGAAATTTGTTTGATTATTTTCCCTATAGGTTACGCTTGAGAGTAAATGTTTTTTGAATGAGTATTATTCCTACTGTCAGCTTTTCTTTCTTGATGTGTTTTGCGATAGTATGCCATGTCAAGGTCAACGGAATTTTGTAGTCCTACAATTAAAAAATGCTCTCTCTCGTGTAGTCACAAACATCAATATTTGCTTTTTCAAATTCCTTATCTAAAAAACTAAAGCCTTTTTCATCAAGAACATGCAATTCATTGTCTGAAAGAGGCATTGCATATAGCCAGGATATATATGATCCATTTAGTTCACGTGTCTTTAGTCCTTCGCCCCATAAAAATGGCAACATAAATAAAACATGCGGGGTCTTTGTAGCAGGATCATATTCATAAACCACGTTTCTTTGAACAACAGAAGGAGCAATCTGCATGCCATCTTTTATCAAGTTAAAAGCACATGAAGCAATCATATTTGGTACGAAATCAACAGAATCATAGCAAGCAGCAACAATTTCTACACCTATTTTCTTGCCCTCATAATAATACCCTGAATCTTCCTTATATGTCCCTAATGTACAATAGGAACTACAATCAGCTGTAGGACTATTTTTGCAACAAAGAATATCAATAAATGTAGATTGATCTCTATCATAATATCGATCAACAGAAGGATTCCCATTAAACACCTCAGCCGTATGCTGAGCAATAATTTTATTCATCTTATCTACCATAATACATTATAACCTCAAAATCCAAAATATTCATTAGTCAAATTCTCACCACGATGGCTTCTATTCGAGCTTGGGAGCTCAGGTCTATAATGCTCCACTGTATTATATTCATCAAGAAACTCTGCCCGTGACAACCCTCTTTCTGCAGCACTTCTTTGAAGCTTCCTAAATTCATATCCAGGCCTATGCCCCATATCCCATGGTTCGGTTTTATTCATAATTCTCCCCGTCACGGGGTCTCTAACTAAAGCATTTTCATTCTTTGCAGATTCCCAAACTTTATCACGAATTCCACTTCTATAACTTGAAGGCCGTCTATAAAGATTTGCCGTACTATTTTCCGCAGCCCCAACACTCCCCGCCTGCTCTATCCGCGTCCTAATCCTTGCCCTCGCACTCCTCATGCCAAGATAGGACAGCAACGCCCACAGCCCGTTAACCCCTATCTCCGCTACCGCCGCTTCCATTTTATCTGCCGCAGCTTCAATAGCTTCATACGTACTCGCTCGTCCTGTCAACTCCATAGCCTCGGCAAGTCGGTAAATCCCCCTCAACAACCTCGGTACCGACGTCCCAAGCCCTATTGCCGCAGCTATCAGCCCCACAACCTCTACCGCTACTCCGGATCCACTCGCCTGCAGCGCTATCACTATTCCGGCCGCCACCGCCATCGTCACCGCAAGCCGTCTCAGATCTCCCGCTTCCACCAATATCGCTTCAAGAAAATTGCATCTCCTCAATACTTCCATCAGCTTTTCCTGAAACGACAGCTCTATCAGTTCAGGATCTCCCTCTACCACCGTCTGACGGTACGATACCCTTTCCAGAAACTCATCATTCAGATACACATCCACATTGATCACATGCGTCCCGGGATAACTGGCATCCATCCCGATATCCATGGGATCTCCAAAACTCTCATCCACCCATCTTCTAAATCTTCCCCTCTCCCAGTCTTCCACCGCTCCATTCCCGCGGTAATGCTCCAATGCGCTGTCGTCGTTATCTACCGACCAGCGAAAATGATAGCTGCTCGATCCCGCTATATACGTCGGCACTACCTGGACCACCTCGTAGCTTACTCTCCTTCCAACTCCTATAACCGGTCCCGCATCAGATATCAGGGCAAAGGTTGTCTTGCTTATCCTGTTTTCAGACAAAAGGTCCGCATACCCCACCTCTATCAGATCCAGCCATCTCATTGACTCCTGTTTCAGACTCTCTATCTCTTCTCCGTTCCCGCTGCTCTCATATCCGTCTATCTCTCCAAACAGTCGCGGTACATTGATCTTCCGTAAACTGTTGATAAGCTCATCGTCAAATACCTGATAGGGTCCTGATCCATGCAACCGCTCATACACCGTATTCACCTGGATTATCGACCTCAGTACCAGTTGTTTTACCTCTAACGCCTCTGCCATTTTTCTATCCCTTTTTTCTCATCCTTCTTTCATATATTCCAGAAATCTCAACACCTTCTCTTCATAAGCCTTTCTCGGCAGTACCATCTTCTTCTCACGCAGCTCTTCTTCCAGTCCTGCCATAATCAGGTCTTTTCCCTGTTCATACTCTTCCAGGCTCAACTCCAGCGTCTCCCCTGTACTCATGTGATACTTCAGCATTGCCCGTTCATTCCGCCCACGAAAATCACTGAAGCTCACATCTCCCTTCCCGGCCTCACTGCTCACACCGCTCGTTTCTGCAGCCTCCGCCGCTGCCTGCCCCTCTTCAGCACCTCCAACTCGCGGATCAGCCTCATCATGCAGCAACGCTGCCGAGATATTATGCATCCTCAGGTTCCCCAGCAGTTCCTCTACTACCTCCGCCTCATACTCGGCCAGGGCCACATCCTCCAGATAGACCATTCGATCTTTCTTCTGGTTCTGCAACACGTGCTGTAGCTCATGCCCTAATAAGGCTATCCCCTGTTCCGTATCCGGCGCATACAACCCTCCGGCAAAATAGATATCGTTGCCTATGGTTACCGCCTCTGCCCTCGCATTTCTGGTCAATTCATTGGCATAATGGCCCGTGTGGATCTTCACCTTCGAGAAATCAGCCCCAAATGCCCGTTCAAACTGTTCCTTTAACGTCGCATCCAGGCCGAGAGCATTATCATATCCTTCATATTCAGCAGCATATTCATTTAACAAGGGCAACGGTCTCGATCGATCAACCGGTATGACCGTCTTCGGACGGAGTCCGGATTCCACTCTCTCCAGAAACCGCTGGTATGATGCTATTGCCCGATTGATAACATTTCGATACTTTTCTGTTTCTCCCATCGCCTCATACCATCCTTTTTCTAACGGTCATACTCACTTTTCATCTCGCGTATGACATCTTCCGTGAACTTCTCCACCACATTCCGGGAACCCTTTCCCCCGCTTCCGGCTCCGCTCATCTCATGGCCGGCACTCCTCGCCAGCATCTGCTCACCTGTCGGCAGACCTCTTCCGCTTTCTTCCAGCATCCTCTTGTCTGCCTCATAGTTCGCATTTACCCTCGCTCGCCTCGCCTCTTCTCCACTCAAAGCAGGCTGACTCTCTTCTCCCGTCCCCGAATAAAACTTCGGGCTATCACTCTGCCGGTTGCCTGTCGCCTGCGCTCCCTGGCCCGAGGCAGTACTCCCGCCTCCTGCGTTCATCACGCCCTGGCCCAGGGCAGTAATGTTATTCCCCCCAGCTGCGGCACCTGGAGCAAAAGATCCCGGCCCTCCGGCTCCCGATGCAGGAGACAGATAGTGCGAGGCCGGTGCATACCCATAGCCAAACGCCTCTTCCCCTATCCCTTCCGGCACTCGCAGCACCGTAGCACCCTTGCCCTTCGAGCCGGCCTTTCTACTCATGCCGGCCCCGGGGGAAACAGCACCTGCACTCCGCCCGGGAGCTCCGGCTCCATGGCTCCACTGTACCCGTTCAAGGGCCGTAAGACTTTCGCCGCTTCTCCTTCTTCCTGCAGCACTCCGTATCACCTGCTGTCTCACCGATGCTACCTCACGGCTTGAGGCCGGTATCCCTATCTCCCACGACCCGATACCGCCGCCTGCCTTTGCGCTTTCAAGCAGCACCTTCTTTAACCTTTCAGCCTCAGCCTTTCCTATCCCAAGCCGTTTCAAGGCAAGGCCGGCTTCCCCGTGGCTGTAGAGGGCAGCTCCTTTATAACCGAATGGGGGATAACCGGTAGCAGAAGCAGAAAACACTTCTCCTCCGGCCCCCTGTTCCACACCTGCCGTCACAAACGGCAGCATGGCCGCAGCCTCTCTTTCCCCGCTTCCGGCAGAAGAGGCAGAAGAAACCACGGTTTTGCTCTCTCCAATGGCCTGCCTTCCACCAGCAGCTCCGCTCTTCACCCCTCCGGCTTGCTTCACCGCCTCTCCCAGCGCCTTCTCAAAGGCTACGATCCTGGACCTCGCCTTTGCCGAACTCGATCCCTCCGCGCTTGCAGCACTTCCGGATGCACCAGGAGATTTCCCGCTACGGTATACCCCAAGCGCAGATTTCACACTGCTGCTAAAACTCCCGGCCATCCCATGCGGTATCCTCACCCCTCCAAGCATCTTCGAAAGCGAGACGCTTACCTCATCTTCTGCCCCCGCCTCTCCGGGGTCAAAGGCAACCAGGGAAAGGGCAAGCTCTCCCGCATCACTTCCACCGCCCACTTCAAAGCTGCTCTTCTCTCCGCCGAACACCGGCTCCGATGCCGGACCGGCAGTCCGTGTATCAGGCAGCACACCAAGGCCTTCAAGATCCTCTATCCTTGTTACCTGTTCATGCACATTGGAGGCAACCGCAGCGGCAAACACCTCCTGCTCATCCCTCTGGAAGGAAACCACCTTGTGGGCATACCTGCCTCCAAGTGGCTTGCCGTTCACCACGGCCTCCACCGCCACGGGAACCTCGGAAGGCCTCATGCCCGTACTCATCGCTATATCAGGAAACCAGGCAAAGGCCTTCCGGATCTGGCCGCTCAGCTGTTTCTGCTGGAAAACCGGCACCTCAAGCCCTGCCACCGCCTCCTCTACCTCCCTCACACTATCTTTCGGCACCAGGTAGACAAGTTCATTCCCTGTCCACGCTTTCAGCTCTTCCTCCTTAAACAGGTTATACTCCCGGACGACCGGCGATTCGGAACTGAAGTGATCCTCCTGTCCTTCAGAAGATGCAGCAGCTGCCTCAGCCGCCCCGTCTGCCTCATCGTCCACGCCGGGCACTGCAGCACCATTATCTTCAAGGCTTACGAAAGAACCAGACGGCAAAGCAGCAGTAGCTTTTTCTGTGCCAGTCTTCGCTTTGGCAGCCTCGCTTCCTGCAGCTTCGCCGATAGGGGTTCCTTCCGTTTCCAGACCTCCATCACCACTTTCGGTTGCCTTGTTCTCTCCTGCCCTTTCTCCATCCGGCACAATGCCACTACCGGACGAAGCCATCGCTGCCGATCCTGTCGCAACACTTCCGGAGACCCAAGGATCACCTTCGGCAGCAGGCACAACCGCTGAGGATGCATGCTCACGGACAGGCTCTTCACCCTTTATAGCCTTCTCCCCCCCGCCGGCCGATAAGGAAAAAGCCGGTCCGCTTTCTCCCGCCGGCGAACTCGATGCCTCCTTATCCCTGGCAACAGCGCCCAGAGGCCCTCTATCCCGCCGTTCAAACAGCCCCGCAAGCACATCTTCTGCAATGAATATCCTCGCTTCCTCGTCCCCTACACCCGCAGCAACGTCACCACGCTTCAAAAACTCATCAAACCGCTCGCTTCGAACAAGCTTCCTCTCTCCGGCATTTACACTGCCGTGCATCACATACCCGGCAACACGCTCAACAAGCACCAGCGCAGAGCCTTCCGCTCCAGCCTCTCCGCTCTCAGCCTCGAATGAAGCAAACGAAGAACCCTCCACGCTTGTAAGCTCCCTGCGCCCGGCCAGCAGGTTTAGCACCCCACGACTCACCTGCTGCCTCTGCTCATCATCAAGATCAAGTCCATTCAGGTACCCGGCAATCTCAAAGCGCTCCCCCTCACTAAGGTCAAGGACACGGTGGCCTAAAACCTCCTCGTTCACACGCTCTCCGGCAAACAGGCTCAATGGCTCTCTCACCTCATCCTTCTCCCCCCTCACCAGTTCCCGATACCCCCTGCCGCTTAACGACCGCCGATACGCCGCCACCGCACTGGCCGCAAGAACCTCCGATGCTCCTGCCTCTGCACGGAGCTTCTCTTGCTTCTTTATCTTCTCCTTCACCTCTTTCGAGGCCGGTGTGTACACTCCTGTTCCCTTATCGATATAATCCGGCAGCAGCTTCTGGTACGTCCCAAGGCTCTTCTTCTTCCCCTCACGCGTAACTACTCCTGCCAGATGCCTGACCCCGCGCCTTTCAAGCTCCGCCCTCACCGCCTCTGCCGTGCCTTTCGCATCTATCTCCGTGGCTCCGTACAAGTCTCCACGCACATCGTAGTAGCGCTTCACATGCTCTTCGCTTAATAACCCTTCTTCGTCAAACAGGTACGCCTCGTCATCCTCCAGCATCACCAATCTGATCCGCTCTTCAACCGGGCCCTCTTCGCTTCCGGCTATGGCAGGATTCTCCTCTTCTCCATACCGCTCCCATACCCCGTCGCCATTAAAGCCCGCAGACCACCCCCTGCGCTCAACACGGTAGTTCGGGTCATAGCTCCCCTGATAGTCAAATCCGCTCTCATACCCTATGCGGTCAAAACGCAGCGCACCCTTCTCTTCATCCCAACGGCTGCTTACGCTCCCGTCCGCATACAGGTAACTTTTCACCACATTCCCTTCACGATGAAGATCCTTCGACCCTCCTCGCTCTCTTCTCACCTCCGCAGGCAGTAGATCGCTGAAATCCTGGCCCAGCTCCTCCATGTTCTTCTCCGTCACCACCGTCATCCTGCTCGTGGTCGGATAGTACATCCACTGCGTCTGCTCGTACGCCGCATACCCCACAATATCTTTCAAAAGGCGCTCTCGCCTCTCCTCATCTACCATGCCTCTTTCATCAAACAGCTCAACGTCCGGATTGAAATACCTCCTCTCCGGTTCACGCAAGCCCACTTCTACCAAAATCCCCTCAAGCTCTTCTCGCCCTTCATTCCTTAAGCACTCCGATTCCTCTTTGCCCATCTCTCCGGCCATCGCCGCCTCAAGCTTTCCTATCGCCGTTTCGCTTCGATGCAGGAGCTGGGGGTAGTAACCGGGCCCGAACCGTCTCGCATCTCTTCCGCTCTCTTTGCCTTCCATCATTTCTTTACTCCCCCTTCTTTCTTACATCCGCCCTGCTTCAAGGCGCTCTTCTCGACTTTTCAGCAGCGCCTCGCCTCGTCTCCGGCTCGCTGCATTTACCTCTTCGTTGATTCGTCCTATCTCTCTCAGCCACCTCTGTCGCTCACGGTGGCTCATCTCAAGCACCTCTTTCCGGCCCCACCCAAAGTGATAGGCTATGTACGCCGCCTCCCGGTATATCTGTGCCGAAAGGCGGCTTACACTTCCCCCGGGAGATGCAACTCCCACAGAAACTCTTCTCCGCAGCTGCAGCTCACCGGCACCCTCTGCAGCACCCCGTGATTCAGCTCGTTGAAAAAATCCACCAAAAACGTGAAGTCCGCAGGACTCAGCCTGCCGATCGTTCGCGTCGTGATCGACTTCTCCGTCCCGATCTTCTCCACTACACGGCTCAAAAGGCTCACATACAGCGCTCCGCTGTTCTCTTTCACCCGGGAATCCCGCTGCACCGCGATAAAATCCTTCACCTTCGCCGGCCTCATCTCTCCGCTTATCTTTGTTCCAAGCTCCGCACTGAATCCCCGTCCGTCCGGCAGCGTAAACTTCCTACTCTTCATCTTCTCTCTCCCACGCCGGGGTTACTCCCCGCTCGGCCAGCCAGCTGCGGGCATACCTGTTCATCGTCCTCACCGTCCGCCGGTCAAGCGCCTCGAAGGCAAAGACTTCAAACAGCTCTTTTTTCAACTTTCCTCCGAGATCCCTGTCCCCGTCCGGCAGGTTCAGCACAACCTCGCCCGTTTTCTCATCCAGTATCACCGGTCCCTTCATGGCTATTCATCCAGCTCCAGTCGCCTGAAGCGTTCCGGCTGCTGACCACCTTCACCGCCTCCCGCAGGCGGTGCAGATCCTCCTCCCTGCTTTCCACCGCTGCCCCCGGCAGCAGGCGCGGAAGGAGCAGAAGGAGTCGGTCGTGCCGCCTCCCCGCCGATACGCCGTTCGGCCATGACTATCCGCCGGTCGCCGTCGCGGAACAGCAGCTTGCCGCCTTCCAGCAGAAGCCGGCCAAGTTCGGGAAAACGGTAGGTACGTTTCAGATAGGCAACCAGCTCGAAAATATCCGTAAAGCGCTCATGTTCCATGGCACGCTGATCCACGCTTGCCGCCGTGTTTTCGCCACCTCTGGCCAGTGCCATGGCAAGGGCATCCTTCGCTACTGCCTCTGGAAGCCGTTCCACGGCCCCCCGTATCTCTTTTTCCCTTTCGCTCATGCTGCTCCTCCCGTCGATGCAATAAAAACCGCAGCCTCTTCCCGTGCCGTCAGCTCCTTCATGCTGCACTCCCCCCGCCTCAGCCAGAGGGGAAGCCCGCTGCAGCCGATGAAGGAAGCCTCACCTATCTCCGTATCTTCCCAGTCGGGGATCCGGAATCGGCTGTCGATAAAGACCGTTCCCGTCAAATCAACCCCCGTGAGGGCAAAACCTTCCATGGTGCAGCCGATAAAAAGACAGTTGTGAAAGCTCGATTCCTGAAAGCCGGTGATGCCGCCGGTATCGTCGAAACGGAAATGGCAATCGTAAAACACCGACTCCCGAACCTCGCTCAAGGCGGCCTCGACATTCATGAAAAGTGTGCCCGAGAAAACCGCCGAGGAAAACAACAGTCGCTGCATATACGATCCCCTGAAACTACCGCCTTCCATTCGACTTCCCCTGAAACTGCTCCTCATGAGTACGCATGAGCTAAAGCTCGTCTCCTCGAGCAGGGCTCCGTCAAAACGCACATCCTTCAGATTCGATTCTTCAACAACACTCTCGTGTATCCTTGCACCGCCGAAATCCGCCCGGTCAAGAATACTCCTGCGCACCGAAAGTCCGGTGAACGCTCGTCCGGCAAAATTCCAGCCGGTGAGATCCATACCGTTCAGCTGAACATCATCCAGAGGTTTTCCCGAGGCAAGATGTTCGGTAAAAAGGGGCCCGGCATGGGCTGAATAGACAGGCATGGCTAGCTCTTATCCCCTTTTTCCTCAAAAAGCCGGAAGGGATCAAAGTGATGTTCCTTTCCGCATCGGGGACAGCGTACCGCCCCGCGGCTCTCCGACCGGTCCATCTCGCTGCACAGCAATTGAAGATAGATAAAATCCGCCTCGTAGAGCTCCTCGATATGCTCCGGGGTCACCGGGCTGACCTCTCCGATACTCGTTACCACACGACTCAAAAGCAGGATGTCGCGAAGGCGACCGTTGAACTGGATGTCTGAGGACTCCTGGGTCTCAATCTCGTCAAGAGCCGTTGCCGGCCGCATGGTTCCGCTGCGAAAGACCTTGTTCCCGACCTCAAGGCCGTAGGGAAGGGTAAACTCCCGCTCCCCGTTCATGACCCTTTCCCCTCGTCGGTATGGATCTCAACAGATGTCTCTTCCTCCTGTCGGTAATAGTCACCGGTCAGCTCCCGCCTGGTCACCACCCCAAGGGCATCTTCCAGCTCCTCGGTCAACTTGGTACATCCAGCCCCTGCCACACCGGTAACGTGCAGTGACACTTCCCCATTTTCCCCTATGGTGATCTCAAGCTCTTCCTTCTTTGCCATGTCTTCTCTCCTTTTCTATACCATCTCTATCTGCCTGGTCTTCTCTGTCTCTTCTTCTCCCGATCCGGAGGTTGCTCTCCTTGCCCGCAGCTTCGCCCATTCACGAATGGTGTTGATCTCCTCCTGCATAGTCTGGGAGAGGGGGATCATGCTCGAGGCGGCTTGTTCGAGGGTATCCTGGGTGATATCACTCCCCCGGTCAAAGGCGTCGTAGAGCGAACTGATCACAATCTCCTCGATCTCGGAACCGGAATAGCCTCGGGTACGTTCGGCAAGTCTCAGCAGGTTGAAATCCCCGGGTGTCCTTTTACGCTTCGCCAAATGGATGGAGAAGATCTCCTCCCGCTCCTCTTTGTTCGGAAGGTCGATGTAAAAAATCTCGTCGAAACGCCCTTTACGAAGCAGTTCGGGCGGGAGCTGCGAGATATTGTTTGAGGTTGCGACGACGAATACCGCGCTGGTCTTCTCCTGCAGCCAGGTAAGGAAGGTCCCGAAGACTCTGGCGGAGGTTCCCCCGTCGGTCATCCCCGAAGAGCCCATACCGGAAAAGCCCTTCTCAAGCTCATCCAGCCATAAGATCGAGGGGGCTATCGATTCGGCGGTCATGATTGCACGCCTTACATTCTCTTCACTGCTTCCCACAAGGCTGGAAAAGACCTTACCGACATCCAAACGCAACAGGGGCAGTTGCCACAATGAGCTGATAGCCTTGGCGGTAAGGGACTTCCCACAGCCTGGTATTCCTATCATCAGTACACCCTTTGGCTGGGGAAGCCCAAACTCCCGGGCCTCCCTGGTAAAGGCCTTGCTCCGCTTATTGAGCCAACTCTTGAGCATGTCCAGGCCACCGATCTCCTTCATCTTTTCGCTTGCCGCATAATACTCAAGAACTCCGGATTTTCGTATGATCTGTTCTTTTTCAGAAAGGATGACAGCAATATCGAAATCCCCGGTCTGAACCAGGGATTTTGCAAAAACGTTCTCCGCCTCCTCTGCGGTAAGACCCAGGGCCGCATCGATGACCTTTTCACGGCTGATTCCATGGCCTGCCAGTTTCTTTTCTGTGCCTACCGACCGGATGATGGAATCGATGATGATACCGAGGTCTTCCCGTCCGGGAAGGCTGAAATCGACAACCGCAATCTCTTTGTCCGATTCCGGTGGAATTTTCATGATGGGAGAAAGCAACAGGGCGTTCTTCATCGTGGTCTTCAGCTCCTTGTTCACATCCCGAAGCTTGCGTACCACCACAGGATCATTCAAATAGGGATGAAAATCCTTAAGAATATAGAGGCCCTCGGCATTCGACTCGGTCAGATACTCGAGCATTTTTAAAGGTTCCCTGAGATCTGCAATGCATGAGCCGTCGTCGCACTCAAGCCCCTTGGTTATCGACCAGATAAACATGCGCTTTTTCCGTTCGGCCGCAATGCTCTTTACCGTTTCGATGACCCGCTGCTCCTCACTGGAAACAACGTAAATCAGGGGATATCGAGCCCTGACCAATACCTCTATTCGTTTTTTGCTATCCAACAATCCCGTTTCCACATCTCTCTCCTCATTCTCTCTTGATCAAAAGCCCGTTGTGATGATAGTCCCGTCTCCCAATATCCGAATCTCACGATCCATAGGAACCTCGTCTTCGCTATACAAAAGCTCCCCCAAGGCTGTCCCTCCCATCATCCTGAGTACTCGCTGATTGCCTGAACCGCACCAGGGATGACGGGTAGGTAATCCCTTTATATAGGCCCCGTCGATGAGAATATCGATACTTTTGAGAAAGCGTTCGGCGCTTGCATCCTCAAGCTGCCTCAACTCCTCCAGGGTGAAGCCTGTGTAACAAAGGACATCTTTCCCCCTTGCCTTCGCATCCTCGGCGATCAAGGCACAGGATATCGCCTGTAAAAAAGGCTCACCCCCCGAAAAAGAAATCCCCTGAATTCTGTCGAAGGGAATCCGGGCTATGAGCAAATCGATGTCATGCTCTTCTCCCCCGAAAGGGTCCCAGGAATCTTTGTTCCAGCAGCCTGAGCAGCGGCGATTGCACCCCTGGGTCCAGATGACGCTTCTTTTACCAGGCCCGTTTACCTCGGATTCCGCAAGGAAACCGTGGAGCCTAATCTTGTTCATACAGAATTCCGTACCACGGAAAAGTAAGTGGTATACCCCGACGTCGCATGAAAGGCGTGACGGGCCTCCACCACCAGGTACTCTCCGGAAAAACGTCCTCCGACCTCTTTGATGGTTATCAAATTACCGGCCTTGACGGCGTTGTTCCCTTCGCATGAACCGTTACCGGTGACATAGAAAAACGAATTATCCGTGACAGTCTCCAAGGCCAGGGCCTCCGCCTCGCTCTGGTCCTTTACCCCGGCATCGGTGGACGTCATTATCGCAGGACCGAAGTTAGCTTCGACCGCACCGCCTCCGAAACTCGTTCCTCCCACTGGATCAACATCTCCGTAGGCCGCGCTTGCAAGGAAACTTTCCCCTTTGTCGTTGTCCCAGCCGGTAATATTTACTTCGGTGACGATCGCGCTGGAATCGGTACGGGCGGAAAATTCGTTGAGGGTCTTTCCCCATTCCAGGACCACCTCCTCGTTGTCCTCCTCGTTCGCCTGTTTGAAAAAGATGGTGCGGTCACTGGCCCAAAGCTTGCAGCCGTAGCGCTCGGCAATGGAAAGCATAAACTCGTGATCGGTGACATCCTTCTGGACCATAAAGAGCTTCTCTCCGCCGATCTCGTCGACCTCGAGAGAAAGCCCGTTTTCCTGGGCAATCTCGGTGAGAATGTCGCTATCGCTTGTCTCTGAGAAGATACGGTGTTTCTTTGCCCGGCGAAGGCGGTGCAGGCTGTTCATGCACGAGACGATCGTGGTGGTCTGGGCCCCTTTGCGCATCTGGACATCGAGACCGACGACTTCACCGTTGAATACCTCTTCCACGTAATCCTTAAATCCGAGATGGACCGACACCGTAGAGCCCTCTTCAAATGCCACATCATCCATCCAGATCTTGTCGTGGTCGGCAAGGACGATATTACAACTGGAGGGAACGTTGATGCGGTCGCTTACTATGATCTGTTTCACCGACGATTCCTGATCAACCGAAAATCTCGTACCGTTGAGGTAGACAATGAAGGTCGGCGTCAGGGTCTTCTGTTCTTCACTCATGCGTTACGCCTCCATCAATAAAGCGGGGGCAGTTTAACAACCGTTCCCGGTTTCACATGCATAGGGTCTTCAATACCGTTGGCATCGGCGATCTCCCGCCATTTCCCCGGATCCTCGTACTCTCTGGCGGACATTGCCGACAGGGTATCCCCCTCACGAAGGACCATCTGTTTGGTGTGGTCAGAGGAGTGCCGGGGATTATCCTGAATCTGCTCCGCAGCCGTTGCGTACTCCTTAAACAGGACCTTGAGGATGGCCCGCACCGGCGTACCATCGTTCATAAACATTGTAAAACGCTGCACTAAGTCTTCGAGAACGCATTTGAACCTGAGGGTGCCCCAGGTAAACATCAGCAGGGGGGGACGGTGCTGGTCGGCATTCACAAGCATCAGCTTTTCGATTTTGTCCGTATACTCCCTGACATCACTCTTCTCTTCGGAGGTATCGAAAAAGAGCTCCATCGAGAGGCGTTTTCTCTCTCCCAGGGTAAACTCCACAGGAGGACTATCCAGCCCCTGGGTACTCTGCTCCTTCCAGGGAGTACGTTTTTCCACGATATACTCCTTGGGGTTGAACATCACCTCGATCTCGTCGTTTTCATCCAGATTAACAATTACCGCTTTTTCTAATGCCATTCGTCTCCTCCCAGACTATTACCGTGCCAACTCAAGCCCCTCATGGGCAATCTCTATGCGCTCCACTGCACAGCCGTGGACATCCGTCCCTAAACGGGGGCCGACCCATCGACAGGGGATGGCCCGGTAAAAATTCCACCGCTTTAGCTCTTCATTTGCCGAACTGTAAAGAATAATGGAACCGTCCTTTCGCTCCACCGGATCTTCGGTCAGGACCGTTTCGGAATACCAGTCGAAAAGATCGTTGTTGTCGGTAATACCATTTTCCAGCACAATGTTCGGAAAACGAGTTCTTCCAAAAAACTTATGCGTATTGGTATTCAGTCCGCCCTCCTCAACCTCATAGATATAGGTCTCGGCCTCCAGTCCCTCACAGCGAAAAAACTTTGCGCACTGGATACCGTCGATCTCCACTCCGAAGAAATTCGGCAAATAGGATTCAACTCTTTCCGACTCTGCACTCATGGTCACGCCTCCTCTATCACTACGTTTGCGTCGTCCCGTACCGCATTCAGGGTGACGACAATAAATTCAACTGGTTTTGTTATACTCAAACCAACCATTGTGGTTATAATGCCGGCATCGATCTGTTCCGGGGAATTAAGTTCATCATCGCAGCGGATAAAAAAGGCCTCTTCAGGAGTCTTTCCGGCGAGGTAGCCCTTTCTCCACATATCGATGAGAAAGGCCGAAACATGTCGCACGATCCGTTTCCGAAGCCCCGGAGTATTGGGCTCGAATACCGCCCAGCCCGTTCCCTTTTTGATCGCTCCGGCAAGAAGGGAAAAAGTGCGGCGTACATTGATGTAACGCCACTGGGGATCAGAAGAGAGGGTCCTTGCCCCCCAGAGTTTGATACCTCGGCCAGGTATCCGCTTCATCCCATTGACCCCAGCGTCATAGAGCATCTGATAGCTTTCATCGTCTACTATCCATTTGGTACCGACAGCCCCGGGGATAAAAATACCGGCAGGCGCACGATACCTCCCCTCCTCGTGGTCGCACCGTGCAATAATGCCCGCTACAGCCCCTGAGGGAGGTACATTGACGGTCGCATCACCCCCAGGAGCAAGGGGATCAAGGATCTCGATTTCAGGATAGTAAAGGGCCGCATGGCTGCTGTCATAGCGCTTCGCCGAGCGCAGGACCTCCTGAAGGTCGTCACTGTCCGAGGCATCAAGCAGGGCAAAACGGTCGCCAAGCCGCTCGGCCTGATCGATCATCGCCCGCCTGACGGCATGGGCGTAATCCCCGGCAAGCGCACTGTCCTCGGGGTAAAGCTGGTCGAAAAGCCCCGCATCGGGGGCACACAGGAGCGAAACATCCGGCAGTGATTCGAAAATTCCGAGACCGCGATTGTCGTTGAGCCCCTTGAAATAGCCGATAAAATCACCGGCGCTCAGTCCGACAATTCCATCTCTTCCACCCGAAAAGCGTCCCATGCCGATCTCTTTTGGAAACCAAAGGCTTGCGTCCCCACGTTTTTTAGGCGGTGTAATCCTTACGATCCGGGACTTTTCCAGCATATCGAAGAAATAGCGATCGTCGTCATGTCTCCTGCTCATATAGAGGAAATCCTCTGTCCGTCTGCCGTCGCTTAAGGTCATGTTGAAACCGACCCGCTGAACACTGGGAGGCTCTTCATCATCCCGGGTATAGGGAATATTCAAATGTCCCTCCGATGCAGCCTGCCCCGTTACATTAAAGTAATCAGAAACACCATCGCTATAGAAAATGCGAAGGGTATCCCCGGGGAGACAGTCACCGAGCAGGACCGAAATCATCCGTCGAGATCCACGTCTGATCTTGTACTCGAGGGATGCATCTTTCGAATGCCAGACCCTTAGACTGAGTGTGTTTCCCCAGCTTCCCGGGCTTGCCGCATAGAGGCAAAGCGTACTGTTTCCGAAGAGCCCGGGCACCTCGATCTGAGCAGAGGCAAGGCCCCTCTCTCCCCCATGGGCCGTTCTGACTACATAGCACTCCTTACCGCCGCTATTGAAAAAGGTGTACACCGAATAAGGAAGATACCCGACAGATTCAAAACCTCCGAAGATTTCGAGATAACGATTAAAATCGGTAATACGTACCGCCTCATCCACCGGGCCTTTTCGGGCAACACCGATGAAACCGGCAATAGTTTTATTTGAGATTTTGATCTTGTTCGATTCTTCCCGCCGCGAGAGGACATACACGCCGGGATTTGATCCGAAAGAGCGGTTCCCCCTCACTTGCTTTTCTTCTCCTTATCCTTTGGCTGTCTCTTCTTTCGTTTTTTATCGTTTTTGAGATAACGGCAAAAAGGGCAAAACTCCCAGTCGTCTTTCATCCTCCGTCCGCAATCTGGGCAGCGACGTTTGCCGATTCCCATGGCCTTACGTTCCTTCCTTCTGCTCAAGATGGTCAGAAGGATAAAAAGCACTATGAGGAGGAATACCGCAATAAGAACCGCTATCTTGAGCCAGAAGGGAAAGGGGACCTTCACTGCAGTGAAGTTCTTGTAAGCCTCTGAACGCTCTTCCTTATCAACTACCTGAACCATGAGCTGATGTCGCTCATCATCGGCTGGAAGTCCTTTGACCCGAAAAATCACCAGATATGCCATGGAAATCTGTTCAAGAATAGCGTCCGTTCGATCGGGGACTCCCTCTACCTTGGAACTATAGTGGTAATACCCGCCGGTCCTGGTTGAAAGAGAGTTCATGATATTGAGATACTGGGCCCCAAGCATCCTGATTCCCACAGAGTAGATCGGAAAACCAAGGTCCTCGTAGGAAGCAACCACATCATCCAGGGTACTGCGGCTCTCCTGATCACGTCCGTCGGAAAGGGTGATAATTACCGAACGCCCCTTGACAGCGGACCTGTCGAGGCTCTCCTCTTTGACGATGCGTGAAAGTCCAATAAGAGAGTCGAAAAGCTTTGCCTGTTTGTCGCTTATTGCCAATTCTTCAAGAGGAGTCGCATCGACCTCACCGCCGACGCTGGATTCTATAATCGGAAGAGGCTCAGAGCCAACTGCATAGACCGAAAGCGTATCCTGTGGTCGAAGCGCATCGATAATCTTATAAACGGCCTCCTTTTGCATGGCAAGTGGAGCCCCTTCCATAATGCCTGAATTGGAAAGCAGAATATAATAATGGATGGGACGCTCTGTGGCGGCAAAACGTTCAAGATCGATATTCTCTATCTCGATATCGGCGTCTACCCGTACCTGAAAATTCGACCGGACCAAAGATAATATGGGAGCCCCTGTCTCATCTTCGGCATTGACTATCGTTTCCACTTTTGGGAAATTGCGGGATTCGACCATTTCGATTCTGGAGGAAAGCCCTTCCTGAGCGTCCAATCCCAGTAGTGCCGCACAAAGGAACAGGACTGAGAATATCAATCGTCTTGTATGAACGCTTTTTACCATGCTCTTTCTTCCTTTTCCGCTAAATCGCCTTGAACTTGAATTCATGGCTTCCGAGGCTTATCAAATCCCCATCGATCAGAGAGGCGGAGGAAGTCTCAATACCGTTGACAAACATTTTTCCTTCCGATCCCTGAGCCACCAAGGAATACTCCTCTGCCTTAGAGATCAGTAATGCATGCTGCCGCAATATCGACTCCATTAAAATGCGAATCTCACAATCCTCTCCCTGCCCGATAAGATTTTTCCCAAAATGAATATCGTAGACCTGACGTACCTGGCCCTCCTCCAAGGAAACCAGCCATCCAGTCAGGGGGGCGATACAGACCGGGCAATAATCCCAGGAGGGATCCATCTTATGGCCTTTTTTGCAATATTTTTTCCCGAATAATGCCATGTCCGCTCCTTATAACCGCTGGTAGACCCAGATTTTTCCGAAGTTATCCCGTCCCTTTTCACCCATTCTGAACTCCACGGGAATGGTATGCTTATTCACATCATCCTCGTCGAATTGGACGAAGCAGTTTCTCCAGCGGAACTTCGAATCCGCCGTATCGATGGTAAGGGTCCTCTTGTAGTCTTCCTTTTCCATGATCACTTCGATGGAGTAGTTTCCAACAACCACATCGGTGCGCCGGATAAGGAGAAGCTTCCGTTTTTTGATGATGTTCTTCAGGGTAAAAAAAGCAGAGCCGCCCACATACCGCTTCACCGTATCCCTGACAATCTGTCCGTCGGGGTAACTCAAGGCGATATTCGAGGTAGATGTGTCCCGGTTGTTCTCAAAGCGTACCCGATGGCCGTCCACACTCTCCTTGTCCCGCATATCGATGTAATCAACCAGGGTATATCGATCATCTCCGAGCAGGAGGATTCGCGGCAATTCATAGCTCATGAGGGCGATATCGTGGATACTCATCTTCTTAGTAATGAACAGATCCCGTATACCGTCGATAAAGACCTGATGGCGTTTGATGATGGCATCCACCGTGGCATAATCACCGTTGAAGGCCTTGAGCTGGTCTCCCATCTCAAAAACCGCGGTCTTGATATTCTCAAAATTACTCTTGGTCGAAAAAAGCGACTTTTCCTCGGTTCGCTCGAAATCGAGCATCTCCTGAATGATTTGATTATCGATATCGAATATAGGAAACAACACGTGGATAACATCGTCGAAACGGACGTCACCGCACTGGACCAGCATCTTGGCGGTCAGCGAAACCACCTGTAATTCCCGAAACCCGGGAAGCGTCAAGGCATCATGGGAGATCTGGGCCACGCTTCTCGTCTTATCGAGTACCGTTACCAGGAATGTTTTCAAATAGGGAGAGAGCCCCTGACGGGCAATACTGACCCAGGAAATGTAGCGGGTATCAATGGTATTGGGACCGGGGTTGGAAAAATCTTTAGCCTCCTGAATGGCAGGAATCTCCCCGTTTTGGTCCTCTTCCAGATATATCCGCCCAAGCTCAATGACCTCAGAATCATCGGGCTCGGTATTCCGCACCTCGATCATCGCAGACTCAAGTTTTTTGCGGTATCCTTGATAATCGGGGTTGTCTTCGTTCTGATAATACTCCTCCATCACCTCCTTATAGCGGACGGTGATATAGATGGTGGTGGGAAGTTTATATTTACGATAATCAATGGTAATAGCCTGCGGCTCGTAGAGATAGATACTCCGGCCCATCTTATCAATGGCAGCCCCCGAATTGACGACAATGGCCAGGGCAGCGCCACCCCCGCCATGGATCGGCTGTATGCGGAAACGCCCAAGCATGTTTTCAACGATACCGTAGCCGTGGAAAACACGATTGTAGAATATTTCCTTCTGATGGTGGTATTCCTGAATTTCGTTCCAATACTTGGGAGTTGCTACGAGTCCGTTAAAAAAATTGGCCCGCATAAACTGGGGTAGTTCTTCTTTCATGTCTGCACTCCATGTTCACTTACCACGGTCCCCTGTCCGATCCTCGTGCCGCGGATTCGCTGGTCCCTACCCCTTTCATAGGTAATGTAAAAGGCCGCATTCACAGGTTTCTCCTGCTTGATCAATTCATAGATGACAATCTTTTCCTGTTTCCCCAACTGATCGATTTTGACAGGAATATGAACGGTAAAAAAGGTTTGTCCTGATTCAAAGGCATCGGTAATGACCCCGTTTGCAATCAGATCCTCAAACATCACATACTCGGTCAGGGGAAAACTGTTTTCATAGATTTCAGGCTCAAGTCCGGTTACGATTTTGACCATGAACTCCATCCCGACTCTGGTACCACGCCACCGATATAAAACAAGGGCATGCTGCAAAAAAAGCCGCATCTTGCCGGGGTCGAGATTGAGCCGTTCGCTGACGCTGAACCAAGAGCCCATCCAATTAAGAAAATCATCAGGGGCCTCCATAGGGGTAAAGAAAAAATGGAGGTTATCAAGCAATGAAACCACATCATAATGAATATGCTGCACGATCCAAAGAAAACGCCTGAGAAAATCATTGTTTTGGTACATTGAAGGAAGAAATTTAATGGGGTTGATTCCGGACACGGTGAGAGCAATACGCCCATCTTCTTCTTCCGCATCTACACCGATAACCGTAAGCCGCCCCGCAGAGGATTCTTCAAATGTAATAGTTGCCAAGGCAAAATTTGAAGCTTCCACCTTCTTTCTGGCCTGAAACAGCGGTAATCCGATAAGCGATGCGGAGAATTCTCTTATACCCATCGCCTCACCACAAGTTTGATGCTTTCCGACGATTCTTCTTCGGTAACAACCGAATAGCCCTGCTTCCTTACCTTATCCATAACCGTTTCGTAGGCATATTGTTTTTCAATGCTGCCGAGGATCTTCTCTCTGGTCTTTCCCGTGTAAGTCTCTATTGCCCACCAATCGGCGTTTAATTCGTAACCATTCTCGGCAGTTGTAACGGCAATACCGTAGGAACAACCGGGATTAATGGAAAGTTCGGCCTCAACAGAGCGATCTTCCCACCCCTTTACCATGAGCTTCTCCCCCTCCTTGGCTTCGGTAAACTCCATGCCGAGGGCTTCAAGTGCCTTTTTTAGCATTTCCATCTCTTTGATTTGCGTCTTTACCTGGGTAAAATGGGACATCGCATAACCTCACTAATCGTTAAAAAACTATTCCTCCGGAGGAACCTCTATTCGGACCGTCGCATTTCTATCGATGGTGTAAATAAGATCGAGGATCTCGGCATAGTAGTAGCCGGGAAATTCCTGAACAATTTTGAAATTACCTACACTTGTTTCAAAGGAGGAATCGGAAAATACTTCACCAACGAGCCCGGGTTTAATGCCCTGTGCCTCTTCGGGGAGTTTGATATAAAGATATTTCTGCACGCCCTGAACCACTTCGATCTCGGCGATTCGCCCTACAACGTATACAGGCTCGACCTCAACCTCTTCTTCCTCTTCCACCACCTCTTCAACAACGACGACCTCCTTCTCGGGAGGAAAAAGCTCCGGCAGTACAAAAGGCTCTTCTTCCGGCACCACAGCAACAGGGGCGCTCCCGCAGGAAACAAAGAAAAGGGGAAGCAGTATCAGTGGGAACAGGTATTTTCGGAACATCATACTCATCGCTCGCCCTCCTCTGCAGACAAGAGATACTGGATATGGCGCGCACGAACAGGCGGGTAGAGACGGCAGGCCTCTTCCACCGGGGAAGTAAAAACCGCAACCGAAGCCTCATCGATAGGAGCGGGAATAAGCGTGCCCTCCTCGTCCCGCCTCAGGAGTGAAAACCACTGACAACCGGCGGGAAGACAAAAACGAGGTTGAATAGGATCACCAATATAAAAATTGTTGTAAAAAAGCTCGCTTCCGTAGGCATGAAAATCAAGATCCTGAAAACTGACCAGCTGTAATTCTTTCTCAGAAAGGAGCTGTTCGTAGACCATGTTCGCCAATTGCCGAACACCAAGGCGCAAAGAAGAAAGAGATATCCCCTCCAGCGGGACCTGATATTCAAATATTCTGGAAGCCCTTCTGGACCTGTTCCGGTAAAGTGAAAGGACCAACAGTTGGACCTCTTCGGAAATCCGAAGTTCTCCCCGTATCGTATATTCGCAGGGAGAAGCGCCAGCTTCGCGATGATATGGAATCAAATCGTCGGCAACAACTCCAAGGAGCTGGGACGAATGGAATTCATAGGTAATGATATCCTTCAAAAAATCTTCGTCTTCACGAAAATCAAAATCTCCCATATGCAGAAGAGATACAGGGATAAATTCGAACTCTCCGGTACTCAATTCTGAATAAAGAAAAAGTTTTACCGGCACGGCCTCGACATAGACACTCGAGGTAAAACAGGGAGAAGCCGGTGAGTCAAAGCGCAAGGCCATTTCCTGCTTCAAAACGGGAAGGGCCTCCCACCATTGGGACAGATCGGTAAACGAACGGAAAAAGTAGATTGGAGCGGTTGGCGCTTTGAGATTATAAAAACCTAAGCGCACAAGGTTTTCCCCTCTCACATTGCGAAAGGATGAGGTCATAACCCAATCGAGGGGAAACTCTTCATAAGCAAGACGTTTGACCAGATCCACGACATTTTGCGCCCGTTTGTCGTAAACCGTATCAAGCCATTGCTGAATGCTGAAAGGGCGAAAAAGGGAGTTACGAATAAAATCTTCAGTCAATCCGTCGATAATCTCCCCGGCCAGGGAGGCATCGACACCGGGCCCGATCTCGGGCAGAGAAATAGCGATAGCAGGAATATCCTCCCCCATTGCATCGAATAATTCCTGCAAGGCAGGCGGAGGCTCAACAGCCGACTCTTCTTCCTTGTCAAAAATGCCTGCCGCATAGAGCGACGATGTAAAAAAAGAGAAGACAAGAATAAACAACAGGAGCAGCTTTCTTTGTACCACCATAATACCGCCTATCTTTGAGAAATTGTGCGTCCCGACATCTCTTGCCATGCGGGACGCACAAAGTGAATACGATTACGCCCAGTCTCCATCTTCATAGACAATGGAGATGCTTTCGGTGATAGAACCTGATTCGCTACTGTTGAGATCAGACATGTCCCATCCGCAGGGAACACATTCGAAAAGGTTACGGCGGGAAATTTCATCAACACCGTTTCGGTCGAACAGAACGACCGATACCGCTTTTCGTTCCGGGGTTCCACGCTCGACGGTCTTCCACCAGTCACGTAAGATAGTATCTTTCGGATCACTGTTTCTCGTCAGAGTCACAACTGGATACTTTACCTTGCCGGGAATCTTCCGGGCATTTCTGTCGATACCACCGATGTCATCGGTGATCTCCGCGGTGGCTCCGAGACCGGTTACGGAAATAAAATTCCCGTAATCAACGCCATCGATCTCCACCTTGAAATTGGTCTTCATCGTTGGGGTGTAATTTGCCATACACTACTCCTTTAAAAAAATATGGTTTACTCGGTCAATGTCTTCTGAGATATCCTGAACACCACAAACTCGGCAGGCTTTGCCGGTGCAATACCAAGCTCACATACCACATATCCGGCATCAATCGACTCGGGAGGGTTCAGCTCATCGTCACAACGAACGTAAAAGGCCTCCTCCGGTGAGTCACCGAAGAGCGCTCCTTCCTTCCACAGGCGAAGACAGAAAGCGGTGATATTTCTGACGATCTGTTTCCACAAGGCTCGGGTATTTGGTTCGAAGACGACCCAATTGGTCCCGTCCTGGATTGATTTTTCAACCATACAGAAGAGGCGGCGGACATTGATGTAGCGCCACTCAGGATCGGAACTAAAGGTTCTGGCTCCCCAGACACGAATGCCCCGTCCCTCGAATTCCCGAATACAGTTCACTCCTTTGGGATTAAGCAGTTCCTGTTCGGCATCGGTAAGTGCATACTTGACACCTGTCGCTCCCCTGAAGATTTCGTTGGCAGGGGCCTTGAATACACCGCGAGTACTGTCGACCCGGCCATAGACACCGGCGACTCCCCCGCTTGGCGGCGCATAGACATCCTGGTCCGCCTCTGCATCGTAGATTTTCACCCAGGGGAAATAGTAAGCACCCATGGTGGAATCCCTTGGCATGGGAATGGTATCGATTCCCTTTTCCAGGCTTTCGGGGGCATCAAGAACGGCAACGCGAAACCGATTCTGTTCACAGTGGGAAAGAATCGCGTCCTGGGCCGCAGGATCGTCCACCCCCGGAGCACAGACAATCGAAATATCAGATATTGGATTGAAGGCGGGCAAGCCGCTTCGTTTTCCAGGGCCACCATCCTTTCCGATGATGAGCTTTGTTATATTGTCGGGATTCTTAACGACATAGGGCTCCTTCGACTTCTCGCTGGCCTTCTCATTCTCTTTTGCCCCATCTTTTCCATCTGCCTTAGAGGGAGCTGCCGTCGCACCGCTTTTTTCAGGAGCTGCAAGATTATTGATGTAGCATTTGGTCCCACCATTCTGAAAGAAGAGATAGACGGCATGGCCCAGCCATCCCCCCTGGTGCATTCCGCCAAACAACTTGTTGTACTGGGTCCAGTTTGTTACCAGTGTCGGATCATTGACGGGGCCCTTTTCCGCGATACCGAGGAAACCGACTACATTGGTTGCACCGGCTTCGATCGGTTTTGATCCTCCGGAAACCTCTTCAACATAGACGCCCGGCGTTTGATACTGTGGCATACTATACTCCTTTTACATTCCTAAGTATTTTCTTTCGTAAAGGCGGACAAACGCCGCTCTTTTACCCGTGTAAACTCCTCCGCCTCGGAAGATTCAACCCCCACCGTTGCTTCGAGGAGCAGCCCAAAGGGGATTAGGCCCTGCAGCGGTTCAGGCAAGAGGTTTCGATCGTCGTCCTCCAGAGCAGAAACGCGCAGGACAATAGGGGCTCCGTCATTTCCCGCCCAATCGAAATCACCCGGGGCAATCTTGTCATGCTCCCGAAGGAAGCCGAGCAATTCTCCAATATGAGAAAGCCGTTCTCCCGGCCCTTCGCCGCCCATGAGAACCGCGGTACGGACCGTCATGGAAAGAGGAGGCTTTACCAAGGCCTCCACCATCTTCCCCTCTTTACTACTACGGCGAATTTGGATTCTGTTCATCATGTTGTCCCTCTTTTCCTCCCGAAAACCAAGGAAAGTGATCATGCATACAGGCCCCTGAACTTCCGAAAATCCGTCGAAAAAACCAACCGCAACCCCTCCATCCCGCGCAAAGAAGTCCTCAACAAGCTCCTTCATCTCTTTGAGCACATAGCCCATGATCCGATGCTGCTCGTAGGCCATCAGTACACACTCTTCCGTTCTTCAACGGTGACATCCTGTACAAAGAGCAGGGCGTCTTCTCCGAGGGAAATCGCATCATCTTCGAAACCGGTGGTAAGATTTCGAATACTCACCTCTTCTACATGGTGTACCTCAGGGATCTTTTCGATGACAGCGCCTACCACATCCTTTTGAAGAGGAAAACCGAAGCCCCAGCCATTGCCCCCCTCGCCGCCGTAAAGAGGATGAAGATAACGCTTTACGGTCTTTTCGATTTTTTCTTTGATATAGCCACTTTCGACAACCTCTTTTTTCAACACGATCTTGGTGGCAATTTTAACTTCCGTATAGACAGGACCTTCCACACGCAGGCGGGTGCCGATCATCTTACGATCAAAAAGATACGCCTTGACCCGGCGAAGCAGCTCCTGAGTCGGATACGGTTTGTGGTCGGCATCTACCTCCCCGTATATTCTGGGAACAATCACAACACGAATCTCGCCGTTGGAACCGAGGCGAGAAAGGCATTTTGCCCGTGCGACCGATGCAGAGGCCTCAAGGGAAAGCCACTCGAAATCCTCGGCGGTAACCGCCCGATTGAGACTTTTCATCACCCCGGCGGCTCTGGCTTTCAAACCGTCAAGGCTTTCAAAATCGGCTCCCCCCTCGGCGGGATAGGGATTCTCGACCCCGGCAAGAAAGGGAATGTTCTCTCTCAGCACACGAATGGAACCAGCGCCCACGTTTCCAATCTCGCCGCCGCCGGTCCAGTACTCTTCGGCAACAATGTTATTTTTCACCCTCGGAGGAATGACACCTTTGACACCATCGCCAAACACAATCCTATTTTCCTGAAAATCGAGGAGATAATGACGTGAATAGGGTTTTGAGGAAAGAAAGTTGTCCACACAGTGGTAGCGGACCCAAACCTCTTCCTTGCCGTTTCCAAGCTTTTTTACCTGGATTGCACCCTTTCCCTCTTCCCGGATGATCTCCTCCCTTTCTTTCTCAGGGGGAAGCGAGGCCTCTTTCACCATAAGACGAAGCCCTGGAAGAACGGGTTTGCGTACGAGCTCAAAGCCCTGGTTCGGTGTTCCTCCAGAGCCGCCAAGGATCTCTTTTCGATGCGTTCTTCGGTGGATCCCGTATACGGAATTGAGAAGGATATCTTTGACAACAGGTATCGACTCGAAACTCCCGGCCTCAAACACAACCCTTACCCAGAACAAATCTTTTCCAAAATCCTCATGCGGAGAAAAATCATCCGGCAGCTGAAACTCCACGAACCCCGATTCATGAAAGCCATCGGTATAATCGTTGACAGAAAGAGGGGTATACCCCTCACCGTTCCAGTACTGCCAGGAAAGGGTAAGGAAACGCTTTGTCCGTTTTTTTCCGACGCCTTTGTCCACTGAGCTGCTGCGAACAAAATAGTTGGCAGATTCAAGGACCCGATTCCGTTCATCAATTCTAAAATAGACCGAAGCATTATTACCGGGAAAGGCCCGGTCAAAACCAAAATAGACCACGGGAAAATCCTCGGAATCCAAGGCGAAAAGGGAAATCTCTTCTTTATCTTCTTCGGATCGGGCATTCTCGACCATGGTCTGGCTAAGATCCCGATAGGAAAAATTGTCGTACACAATGGCTTTTCTAACAGGAGTCTTCTTTGCATCATAGGAAAGGCGCAAGCGGCTAAAGAACGGCATGGAGATCTCTTCGTCAAATCCCCACTCCATGCTCCCTGAATCACCGGCCTGATATTGGCCCCCCTTGCCAAGGTCTCCGGCAGAAATCCGAATTCGCAACCAAAAGTGCTCGCTTCCGTTCACTTCACAGGGCTGTATATCTGCAGGGCAATCAAACGAAAGAATGCCGGAACGGGAAAAGCCGTAGGTATCATCATCAAGACGACACGTTCCATAGGAACGAGCCGGTGCAGAAACACTGGAGAAGCCAAGCTGAATCCAATCCCGGCCATTCCAGTACTCATAGCGGTACTGTATGGAACGATTACCTTCCGCCCCGTCATTCATTTCGCCTAAGCCAAAACGAATCGACACCCGGGAACCCGTCTTACTTAAAACCTCGTCCGATGCAATATACAGCGCATCGTTATACTTAGGCTGCTTTGGGAATATCTTGAAATCGACCCCAAAATCGATCGGTGTAAAGACCATATTCTCCTGATTACTCAGACATACGTCAGGAAGCAGCCCGTCTCCTTGGAAAATCAATTTGGAAAGAAGTGAAAGTACCGAAAAACATTTGTGATCATCAGGAATTTTACGAACCGACGCCCGAAGGAAATACCCCTCAGCATTCTGTATTGCCGTCGGGACAATATCCAGGGGCCCCTTAAAGAATATCTGGTTGTCCTCTTTTCTGTTGTTATCAACCGAAGAAAATACCTCCAGATCAACCCATTTCGAACCATTCCAGTATTCCCAGGAAAGAACCGCAATGATTTCATCGTTTACCGAAGTAATGGAATAGGTAGTATCGAAGGTAAGTGAAACGGTATTCGGTTCCTTTAAGAATTCAAAGACCGACGCCTCAATGTAGATCTTTCGCTCGATCTCAGCTGCAGCATCGAAAAGACGGAAAGAACCCTTACGCTTCAGCTCAGAGACATTATCGGTAATCTTATCACCCAATCGGCCATAGGAAGCGGCAAGGGCGATATTGCATACCGAGAGAGATTTCTCGGTTTCAAAGACAACCGGCTCACTGCCGTTTTTCGCCTCGGTTCCGACCTGTAATCCTTGCTTGAGGAAAACAGCATCCTTGTATCCATCCACAGGATGGAAGGTCAGCAAAACCCTTGCCGACTGGGGAGGGGAAAGCGTAAGCCCGAGAAGATCAAGAAGTGCAAGATAGGTTTTTTCAGGAACCTTATTCAGACGGTAGATGGTCATTTCCGTCATCCAGGAAAAAAGCTCAAGAAGCGTAATTCCCGGATCCGTCGGATTGTGATTCGTCCACTCCGGACAATAATGCGGAATCAATGAAATTGCCTGATCGAGAATATCTTTATATGTTCGATCATCCAAATTGGGACTGGGTATCACTTTCGCCTCTTTCTAAATAAAACGGATAAACCAAATTAAAATAGGTATTGATGCTACGAATTTTGTACTGAATGGAAATATTGATCCTTGTCTCATCATCAGCATCGGGAGCGACCAATACCTCTTCGAGAACAATGCGATGCTCCCAACGGTGTAGAGCCTCTTCGATATAGTGCTGAGCGAGTGCATAGGTCCGGGCCCCATTTGGTGAGAACACCAAATTATTCAGATCACAACCAAAATCGGGGCGCATAAGCCGTTCGCCCTTTGTTGTGCCCAAAATAATCCTGATGGAATTTTCGACACTACGTTCATTTGAGACTGTTAAGATTTGACCGTTATCACCCACAGAAAAAGGAAAGGCAATTCCGGTTCCAAGAAAGTTTTTATTTTTCATAATCAACACACATTACAAATTCAATTTAAAACAACTGAACGATTTCTCTCATCAACGTATTTTTCTTTTAACCGCTTTTTTTTTCGAGGTCAAGACAGAATCATATGTTTTAATCAATAATTATAATAAAACGGTAAAGAACTACGATATTCGTTTTAAAAAAATACAATAAAAAAAATATTGTACGATAATCGGATAAAAAAATACTATTAGATAACAGATACAAAAAATGATTAATATAAAAATGCATCAATAATAAATTGCATATTTAAATCTAAAAAAACATATAAGCAATTTTTTTTAATATCATAGAGTTTGTTTTTTCAATATAGAAATCTAAATTGCTATCTAAAAAATGTAAATGCAATCATATACAACTCAATATGCTTTCTATAAATAGCTAATATGTTCAATATTATCTATAATAGGAAGGAAATGGAATAAAAAATGAATAAATAGAACGAATATTACAAGAAATTCAAAGAGTATCGAAAATAGCTGGATTTCTGTATGCAATCGTGCTACATATATATTATTCCGATAAGTTCATAGATAAAATGGAAGGTGCAGGATTAGAAATAATAAAAACAACGACATGCTGTCACGGTATCGTGATTACTATAAAAATATCTCAATAAAAATGAAGACCCCATACCATCCTGCGCTCTTTATTTAAGGAGAAAAAAGATGGAAGAATCGAACACAGAGACAAACAAAAAATCAACAACCCTTCGCCCCGATGAGAACATCATAGAGTACTTCAAAGAATTAAGCAGCGAAACAGGCATATCCTACCAAGCACTCATAAACCTCTATTTAAAACGATGTACGGAAAAAAAGATGACAGTAGATTTTATCCTAACTACCCATCAAGATGATTGACAGTTCTTTTTTCCTCCTTTAGGGTTTTGATACGTACAAAGAGAAAAATGGACCGATTCGAAAAAGAGCAATATAAAAAGGTATCATCCATACACGGATCGCCCATGAATACTCATGGAGGACCACATGAGAAACGAAGTATGCATGTACCATGGTATCGTTACCGACAACCAAGATCCCGACGGTCTCGGACGGGTGAGAATCAGCCTGCCGGAAATCCAGGGCGGTGACCAGAGTCAAACAAACTGGCTGCCCATTCTTACCCCTTTCGCAGGAAATCAAACAGGAGGCTTTTTCCTGCCGGAAATCGAAGACGTGGTCATAGCCCTCTTCTTCGACGACGGCCTCGAACAGGGTGTTGTTCTTGGGGCCGCATGGAACCACAACCATATGCCCCCGGCTACAGAAGAAAACAGCGCAGCCGACCTGAACGACGACGGAACAAACAGCCTTCACTTCCTGCGATCACGAAGCGGCATGCGCATCATCCTCGACGACAGCGACGGTGAAGAAAAACTACAACTGCTGAACACCGACGCCACCACCAGAGTCGAAATGCTGGTTGGAGAAGAAATCCTCAACATCGAAACAGAAGCCGACATCAACATCTCATCAGGCGGCGTCATCAACATCGAGGCAGAGGAAATATCCATCTCAACAGAAAACGAACTCAGCTTCGCTTCCGATGCACTGGGCATCGAGTCAGATGGCGATACCACCCTTTCCGCATCAGGCAACCTTGGTATCGAAGGCAACGGCGTGGCCATGAACTAAGCCGGCACGGATTCACAGGCCTGTATAAAAAGTAAAGGAGAGAGCCATGCGTATCGGCTACCGCGAACTTCAGCGTATCAAAACTAAATACTACGATCCTGCCAACAGGACCTCACGCTTTATCTGGCATCAATGGAAAGACCCCCGTCTGAAGGCAACGGCCACCTGGGGCAAGGTGGTGGACAACCACGACCCCGACGGGCTTGGCAGGGTAAAGGTCATAGCACCTTTGGTCTTCGGGGATGAAACCCCCAGCCCCTGGATACAATGTTTAAGCCCCTGGGCCTCAAAAGGCTACGGGATCTGGAGCCTGCCGGACATCGGGGATGCGGTGGTGGTGGGATTCTACCTCAACAATCCCAACTGCCCCTTTGTCATCGGCTCGGTGCACACCAAACGGACCCCTCCCTACTACGAGCAGGACGGAGCCAACGACAAGAAGTACATCAGGACAAGAAGCGGCCTTGAGATCATGATGAACGACAAGGAAGGAGAAGAGGAGCTTGTGATCAGCGCCAAAGAGGGGAAGATGAGGATCAGCCTCTCATCGGCCGGCATTCAGATCGTCAACGAACTTGGGGACATCAACATCAAGTGCAGAAAGCTTACCGCTTCATCCAGCCAGGCCATCATCAAGGCAAACGCAAATCTGAAGGCCAGCTCAAAGGGGAATGTGGGCCTTGATGCCTCAGGTGATATGAGCATCAAGGCCGGAGGGAA